>CALCGJ010000287.1 GCA_937900965.1 uncultured Bacteroidota bacterium
TGGAGTGTGAATTCCCGTGTGTCGGGATTCCCGGTACGCATTTTGAGATCAAACACCCCTGACAGTGCATTGGCATATTCGGCTGGAAAAGCTCCGGTATAGAAGTCGGAGTTTGCCAGTACCTGGCTGCTCAGCGCCGTTATGGCGCCTGAAATAGGGTCCGAACCGATTATAACCACATTGACTCCCGGCAAGGGTAAATTCGTTCCCTTTTCAATAACTATACCTTTTACCGCCTGGGTAATTGATTGTCCCCACATAGTTTCACTGGTTAAAAACAACAGGAAGGGAAGCAATACCAAGAATTTTTTCATGAATGTCTGCTGGTTTTAATCATGACATCCAAATCTGTTGATACCCCTATCCGTTATTCCCTGTTTTCTTTCTATTCCTCTATTCCTCCGTGCCTTGATGCCTTGATGCCTCCATGCCTTCAAAAAAAAATCACACCTCAACGTATAACCTTTTGCCCCTAAACCGGATTAATGTCTAAAAAATCGTATGAAACAACTTGGATATTATCCGGTATGGCTGATGGTTTTCTGCCTCTCCCTTCCGGCAATTTCAGAAGCAGCCGAAATCTCCTCGGCACAATCAGGCAACTGGGGAAGTACCTCCACATGGGTGGGGGGAGCTGTACCTACCCAAAACGACAATGTTACTATCCTTACGGGTCATATCGTCGTTATGGAATCGAGTGGGAAAAAATGTTCCAATCTCACGGTTAACAATGGTGGTAAACTTTATACAAATAACTCCTCCACTACCTCTTCTCCACGATATCTCAACCTTTACGGAGATATCCTCTGTGAGGGAGAGATCGGAAATGGGGCTACCTACGATCTGATCAGTTTCAACATCGAAGGGGATACGTGTAACCTATCCGGAAATGGGCAGTTCGATGCAGCCCGTATTCGAAAATACGCAAATACACAGCTAGTATCTACCTTGAATATATCCATGAATATTCAACTGCGGATGGGTGGAACCGCTCTCTATAACAACAAATCAGGAACCATTTTTAACGTATTCATCGGGATGGGATATACGGTGAATGTGCCGGGAAACGGCATCCTGGCCGGGAATGTAGCCATTGATGGAGTTAACGGCGCAGCAAGTTCCACAGGTGGGGGTACGATTTCAGTTAGCGGAACTCTCCTCGTTTCCGGGATTCTCTATCTCACCAATAGCAATTCGGCCAATCCGGTGTCGGTAATCATCCAATCAGGAGGATTGATAGAAACTACCTCGGTCAGTTGTCCAAACAGCGGGGCATCAGGGCACACATTTACTATCAGTGACGGTGGGAAGCTCACGCTGGTTTCCGGTGATTGGGGAGAGATCGGATTCACGAATAACACATACCTGTTTTTCCCGGGATCTACCGTTGAACTTGCCGGCAATACAACGCAAACTATTGGAATACCAGCTAGTTACTACCACTTGATCATTTCTGGTACGGGAGTGAAAACGATTCAGGCGGATTTGACTATTGGAGGCAACCTGACTATTGAAAATGGTGCCACCCTGGAATTTGACCCCGGAGTTGCAGGTACAGTCTCCGGAGATTTTGCGCTATCGGGAACGGAATGTCTCGTTCTTAAATCACCAGAGAATAGTGGGTCAACAGCATCATTTATTGTGAACGGAATAATGACCGGGGGCGGTACAGTTAAGGTTGAACGCTTTATATCAAAATACCTGAGCCCGGATGATTCGAGGTATCATATGATCGCGAGTCCGGTTACAAGTCAGAATATCCAACCTGAATTTGTGAGCGATCCTCCGCAACCTGGAACAGATTTTTACAGATGGAATGAAGCTGCAGGGAGCTGGATCAACTCGAAAGATGCTACCGGAGGCTGGAACATCACGTTTCAGGGAGGCGATAACCGGACTTTCATTCCTGCAACGGGATATCTTGCAGCCTATCCGGAAGATGGAATTAAAACGTTTTCCGGAACCCTCAATACCGGGGATCAATCTCCCGAAATTACGTATACAGCCGGTGAATATGAAGGGTTCAATCTAACCGGCAATCCTTATCCATCGGCATTGGACGCACAGATTGGAAGTTGGAGTAAGAGTCATGTCGATAACGCGATCTGGGTGTGGGATGGTTTAGCAGGGAATTACAAAAGCTGGAATGGGAATGTGGGAACCCTGACAAATGGGATTATTCCGGCAATGCAAGGGTTTTTCGTGCATGTGAACGGCCCTGATCCAATGCTAACCATCCCCGCCTCGTCACGTGTTCATTCTTCCCAGTCCTACTATAAGGCATTATCTGAAAATACCCTGCACCTTCAGCTGCAAAAGGGCCTCATGAACGATGGTGTGGTGATCCAGTTTAATGAGGCTTCCGCAACCGGATTTGACAGTATCTGGGACGTAGTTAAGTTCTTTGGTGCCCCTCAGGCTCCCCAGCTCTTCTGCATTGAGGAAGAGAAATACCTTTCTGTTGATGTACGGCCCTATACTGAATCAGGATTGACGGTCCGACTTGGATTTATTGCTGGGGTTGATGGAGAATATACATTTACAGCTTCAGGGATGGAAAGTTTTTCGACAGGAGAGGATATATTCCTGGAAGATAAGGAGGCACAAAAGATTATCAACCTGGTGTCTGATCCAACATATGTTTTTGATGCAATGGCTGGATTTACCACAGAGAGGTTTGCTATAAGGTTCGGTTATCCTGCCGGAGAAA
Organism: uncultured Bacteroidota bacterium; assembly: GCA_937900965.1. Taxonomy (GTDB): domain Bacteria; phylum Bacteroidota; class Bacteroidia; order Bacteroidales; family FEN-979; genus QYOJ01. Next base: position 2,711 of record CALCGJ010000287.1, read on the forward strand.
AGGAAGAGGAGGTTGCGGGCAAAGTTTGGATAACAACAGATAAAAACTGTATCGTTTTCCATGGATTGGATGAGTTGGTTCATTCTGTACCTGTTCGCTTATTTAATCTCAGAGGTCAGAGTGTTTTATCACAATTAGTTGATCAGCAGCATTCTATAATTGAAACAGATCTGAATGAAGGAATTTATTTTTTAGTTTTTTATGATAGTTTAAGGCCTTGGTCCGAAAAAGTTTATTTGGGAAACAAATACCAGTAAGAAAACAAAAAACAACACATTATGAAAACATTTGCATTAACAGGAATTTTCGTGATATTTATACTGGCAGAAACAGCTATATATGGATTTGCACAAGCACCAGCTCCTCCCCCTATGCCAGGTAATCACGGCCAGAATGGTACTCCTCCAGTGGGTGCTCCGATCGACGGAGGTCTGGGTATTCTTCTGGCGCTGGGAGTAACTTATGGGGGAAAGAAGGCCTATCAGGCCTGGAAGAAGCGTAAGACGTAAAAGACGTGA
>CALCGJ010000288.1 GCA_937900965.1 uncultured Bacteroidota bacterium
CGGGGCCACAAACAGCAGTGGCTTCACCGCTCATCCGGGCGGTGACAGGTACTTCACAGGCGTTTTCAACTATTTATCAAGTTACGCCTTCTTCTGGTCTTCCACGGAGTCCGATGTTTCCTACGCATGGTACAGATACCTGAGTAAATCAAGCGAAGCAGTGACCCGTAGCAACAGTTACCTTAAGACAAACGGATTTTCGGCCCGATGTCTGCAGGATTGATAAGCAAATACAGTTAACTATGAAAAAGTTTTCCATTCTTATTCTTGCGCTGATGTTTAACAGCAGCCTCCTTTTTTCCCAGGTTGGAATCAACACCGATGGCAGCCAGCCAGATCCCTCTGCCGGGCTGCATGTGAAGTTTACCGACAAAGGAGTGCTGATTCCCAGGATGACACTTGAACAGCGCAATGCCATTGTCAACCCTGCCGAAGGGTTGATGGTATACTGCACCAATTGCAACCAGTCGGGAAATGCGGTTCTTTCCGTATTCTTTTCCGGGAAATGGCAGAATATGGAGTTTTCGTGTCCCCCTCCGATTTCTCCATCTTCCGGAGTTCATGTTCCTGATGTTACAGGAATCACCTGGAACTGGAGCACAGTCCCAATCGCCACCGGATATAAACGGAATTCGGAAAATGACTATTCAACCGCGGAGGATTTGGGGACCTCGACAACTTACTCAGAAACAGGGTTGGCCTGCTGGACGAATTATACAAGATATATATGGGCATACAACGGATGTGGAGAATCTTCCCCATTGTCGATATCGGAAAGTACGTTACAGATCCCCTTTTCTCCGGCTCCTTCAACCGGCACTCATACTGCCGAACCTACCCAGATCACCTGGAACTGGAATCCGGTTACAGGCGCCACGGGATATAAGTGGAACACAACCAACGATTATACTACTGCTGAAAATATGGGAACATCTGTTTCAAAGACAGAGACGGGATTATTTTGTGAAACCACATACACCCGCTACGTGTGGGCATATGACGGCTGCGGTTACTCGGCTGTAACTACGTTGCAACAAACCACCGGGACCTGTTCATTCTGCGGTTCACCGATCACAGACGTCCGCGACGGGAAAGTATATAATACGGTATTGATCGGCACTCAATGCTGGATGGCGGAGAACCTGAATATCGGTACACAGATCAATGGATCGCAGGAGCAAACTGATAATTCAGTGATTGAGAAATACTGTTACAGTGATGAGGAATCAAATTGTACCATTTACGGGGGACTATATCAATGGCATGAGTTGATGCAATATGTATCTACACCTGGTGTTCAGGGCCTTTGCCCGACTGGATGGCATATTCCGACAGACGTGGAATATACGACTCTGACCACGTTCCTGGGTGGGGAAAATGTTGCAGGAGGGAAGATGAAATCTACGGGAACCATCCCGGCGGCAACAGGTTTGTGGTTGGATCCAAATACCGGAGCGACAAACAGCAGCGGGTTTTCTGGTATTCCTGGCGGCCGCAGGAGCACTGACGGCACATTTATCAATAAATCGGCCCTCGTCTACTATTGGTCATCGACATATTACATCTCTGCCTCCTACGCCTGGTACAGGTCCCTCACGTTCAACAGCGAAGGGGCGTCCCGCAGCTTCAACGGGAAGGAATACGGATACTCAGCCCGCTGCATCCAGGATTAGCACCCCCGCTGAATCACGTATATATCGTAATTCGCCAATCTACAATCGTAAACTAAATCGTAAATCGGCATTCGAATCATTCGTAAATCACTTCCCTGAGTATCCCCAGCAGTTGCTCCCTGGAAAATGGTTTCTCTATGTAGTAATTGGCTCCTTTTGAAATGATAAAGTCCTTTTCGTTCCGGAAGGTATAGCCTGTGACCGCGATTATTGGAACAGTACTATACGAAGGCATTTTACGGATCTCAGTGATAGCGTCAATGCCATCCATTCCCGGCCCCAGGTTGATATCCATCAAAATGCAGTCATATTGTTTTCGTGTTACCAGGTCGAGAGATGTTACACCATCTTTTGCAACATCCATTTCATAATCTTTTCCTGCAAAAAGCCGGACAAGTTCAATGTTTGCAATGTTATCCTCCACCAGTAAAATATCAGGTTTTGCTTCAGACGGAGTTTTCGCATGCAATGGAACCTTAGGCACCTGTACTTTACCTTTTTGCACGGTATCAGTTTTCTCCTGGTCTGCAGGAAGCTCTATGGTGAAGATAGATCCGTGACCTGAATCACTGTGTACTGATAATGTCCCCCCGAGAAGCTGGATGCTCTTTGAGGCATTGGACAACCCCAACCCACTTCCTTCATATGGCCTGTTAAAACCCTCCTCGGCCTGGCGGAACTCCTGAAGAATAAGTGCATGCTTATCAGGGGGAATCCCAATCCCTGTATCCTTTACCTCTATCTGGATATGACTATTAGCTTCATCCGTAAACCGAACCGATACCGTAACTCCCCCGGTATCAGTGAATTTCACGGCATTATCCATGATCTCCATCAGAATCCGTTGAAGCAGGGAAGTGTCAGAGATAAGAGAGAGATTATCCTCCACTTGCAGGTGGAAGGAAAGCCCTTTTGCCTCAGCTTGTTGCTGTACATTTACTCCTAGTTTCCGGATCATTTCAGCCAGGTTTATAGTTGTCAATCTTAGCGAAATTCCCGATACGAGCTGTGCATAGAACATCATCGAATCCAGTGTTTGTTGAAGCCGTTTCCCGGAGGTCAGAATATATTCCGCTTTTGCCCGACTCTCTGCGTCCTGCAGCTCTTCAAAAAGAAACTCTGAGAAACCCAAAATGCCATTCATAGGAGTGCGGAGCTCATGGCTCATATTTTGTAATAGAGCTGATTTTAGCCGACTCGACTCCTCAGCAGACTTTTTTGCCTGGACAATCTCCTCCTGTGCCTGCTTCTTCTCTGTAACATCCATCACAACACCACCCATCAATGGCTCCTGCTCTCCTTCAGTAAAGACAAGACATCTTCGGTCATACACCCACCGTACAGTCATATCGGGCCTTACGATCCTGTACTCTCCTTCACACACACCGGTGGTTTTAAGATCTTTTTCCATCGGGATCATCAACGCTTTATCATCATCATGAATGGCTTCCATCCAGATGAGTGGATTCTGCTCAAGCTCCTTTAATGGCCGGCCGTATATTGCCTCGAAGGCCGGATTGACAATATATATTTTCTTTCCATCCATGGAGGACAGGAAGACAACATCCCGCAAATCTTCAATCAATCGCTGAAACCGCTTTTCGGTTTGTGTCAGGACCGATTCAATCCGTTTTTTATCTCGTTTTAATTGAGTCTCCTCCAACTCACGTTTTACTGCCGGCCCCAGTCGATGCAGATGGGTTTTCATCAGGTAATCGTTGGCGCCACCCTTCATAATGGTCACTGCAATATCCTCACCAACTGTTCCCGAAACAAGAATAAACGGAATATCCAGATTCCTGGACTTGAACAACTCCAGGGCATCTTTTCCTCCAAACCCGGGCAGAGAATAGTCTGAGATTACCAGATCCCAGCACTCATCAGAGAAGGCTCTCTCCATTTCATCCCGGGTCTTAACCTGGCGGTGATCCACATCAATTCCCTCTTTTTTCAACTGCCTGACCACCAGCAATGCATCTATATCGTTGTCTTCTACCAGCAATAACTTGATCTTTGTCATAGGATGTAGATTTATAGCGTGAAGAAAAATGTGCTGCCTTTGCCGGGCTCTGCCTGGGCCCAGATCTTCCCGCCGTGTTTTATGATTATCCGTTTCACAGTGGCCAGGCCGATGCCAGTCCCTGTGAATTGGTCATCACTATGCAGACGAAGAAAAGGGGTGAAGAGTTTATCATAGTGACCCATGTCAAAGCCTACACCGTTATCCTGGATGAAATAAACCTTCTGCCCGTCTTGCTCCTGGCAGCCAAAGATGATTTCTGGTTTTATAGATTTTCCGGTGTATTTCCAGGCATTGTTGAGCAGGTTCTGCAAGGTGATCCGGATCAGCCTAGGATCTCCATTGACAAGGATATTGGGTTCAATCTTGATGGAGACCTTACGCTCCGGGTCTGCTTCAGCAAGCTCCTCGATGATCTCTTTTACCTGGTGACTGAGGTTCAGTTCTGTCTTATCGATCTCCTGCCTTGCTATTCTGGCGAGCTTCAGGAACTCTTCAATCAATTCTCCCATCTCTACTGATGAGTCCGCCACTTTGCCCAGGAGGTCTTTGCCCAATTCATCCAACTGTGATGCGGAATCCTCAATGAGCGCCTCTACCAGTCCTTCAATACGCCTGACGGGTGCCCGAAGGTCATGTGAAACGGAATAGGTAAATGCCTCCAGCTCCTGGTTAGCTGCTGCCAGTTCAGCCGTCCTGTCCAGTACCCGCCGATCGAGCTCCCTGTTGAGTTCCTGCAGTTCAGCCGTTCGTTTGTCTACCAATATTTCAAGCTCTTTCTCACGGAAATAACGGATACGATACCGTACAACAGAATAAACCAATAAAAGTCCTATGAATATGCAAATGATTAAAAACCAGACAGTTTGATAAAAGAAGGGTTTGACTGTTATAGGAACCTTCGTGATTTTACCACTCCATTGCCCTAAACGGTTAGTCGCCTCAACCTCAAATTCATAATTTCCATGGGGGATTTTTGTAAAGTACGCACTCCGGCCTTTGGGGTATACCCAGTCATCGTCATAACCAACTAGTTTGTATCGGAACTGAATCAGGTTGGGAGAAATAAAAGTAGGTGCCGTAAATTTAATCTCAAGATGGATCACACCGGGAGGCAACTTGTAGTCTGGCCCTAATGGTTGCAGGTTGTGATTGACAATCACCTCCTGAATAACCATTTGAGGGAAATCAACCTCTGCCTGCATCCGATCCGGATGAATAACAGCAACACCCTGGCTTGTTGGAAACCAAAGAGTTCCATCTGGCAACTTGCACGCAGAAGGGAAGATTCCTCCGCTCACCGACAAAGGTTGATCAATGTCTGATGTGTTAAAAACTTTGGGGTCAAGTGTCGAAATTGAATCTGTCATTTTTTTCCGGAACTGATCCCTTTCGATGGACAAGATCCCACGATCAACTCCCATCCAGAGGTATCCATAATTGTCTTCAAGAATCTGATAAATGGTGTTGTCTAACCCACTCTCTTTTCCGTAAGCGTAAATATGACCGGATGATCGGTCGACCAGGTTTAATCCTCCTGATGCTGTTCCCACCCACATGATTCCCTCGCTATCCTCAACCATACAGAGAATCATGTCATCCGATAAACCCTCATTAACCGTTAATTGTTCAATGACTCCGTTATGGTATATATTTATCCCTCCATTTTGTGTCCCGATCCAGATATTTCCTTCACTATCTTCAGTAAAACAGAAAATCTGTACATCTGACAAACCGTTCTCTTTTGTTAATGTACTCATCTCTCCGTCCTTAAATATATAAATGCCGTTATTGGTTCCAATCCAGAGAGATCCATCCCTGGTCCTGAAGACGGCATGAAATGAAGAGTTGTTAAGTTCCATATCCTGAAATGTTTTAACAACAGTCTTCCCATTGAAAACAACAAGTTTTTCCTCACTTCCGATCCATAGATTATGATCTGAATCCTCGCCGATGGTATAGACTGGATTTGTTCCCAATCCCAGTAAATCTCCGAAATTTGTGAATTGGCATTGGGAGTACTTGTTAAAACCGCCGATAGCAGTTCCTATCCATACTGTTCCTTCCTGGGTTGCATAAAGGGGCAGGATGTTATTGCCTGATAGACCATCTTGCTGTGTATAGGTTTTAATAATAGGTTTCTGCAATTGACTTAAGCCAAAATTCCCACTGAAACCCAGCCAGATATTCGATTCATTATCACAAAACATCGAATAGACCAGGGTAGATGACGGGAGCCCATTCATCTCTTCCAGTCGCTCAAGTTTATCCAGGGAGGGTGATATCCTGTATATCCCTTTGCTGAAAGAAGTTACCCAAATATTCCCCTCCGCATCTTCGGTGATTGCCCGGATATTCTCTTCTGATGTCAGAGCCCCTATCTCAACCCTCCTCATGGTATTGTTTTCAAAAATATTTAACCCTCCAGGCGTACCAATCCATAACCTGCTTTGTGAATCATGCAGGAGGGATAGAATGAAATTATGGGATAATCCATCGTTTTTGGTCAATACTGAGATCTTCCCATCCATAACTTTGCAAAGTCCCTCTTGTGTACCGGCCCAAATTTCCCCTTGCTGCCCATATGCAAGTGAGGTGACAAAATCAGATGGTAGACCATTTGATGCATTATATTGTACACGAGTTCCACCGAAATAATGAAATAATCCAGACCCCTCAGTACCTACCCAGATGCCCCCATCCGGATCTTCAGCAATTGAAGAAATTGAAGATTTATGAAAACTGTTTGTTGAATCGAAGAGTGTCGATAACCCTTCCCGGTATCGAAGTAAAGTCCCATTATTTAATCCGCATAAAACAGAGCTATCCTGTAGGACGCAAATTGAGTAACACTCTTTACCATTTTCCAGGAGTGATGACTCAACCAATGATATAAAGTTAATCCCATCGAATGAAAGGATCCCCTGATCGCAACCTACCAATAAAAACCCATCATAGGTTTGATTTATCGAATAGATATTGGCATATACACCATCATTTGTTCCCCAGGTTTGACATTGATACTGACTTGACAGGGGTTGAGTTACACAATTTTGTGTAAATCCTGTTTTGTCCGAAAGTGAGGCGAATAACAAAATCAGGATAAAAGAAATAAACACCTTATTTGACATAAATCAATATAGTTATAGTATGACTTTACCAAAAGTAGATTTTTTTAACAGTTTAACCAAATCTGAAAAAAAACTAAACAAAAGATTGCATTCCCATGATTTTTGTTATAATTTAACACCCTGATATTAACATAAACAAATCCGGTATGGCACAATTAAAAATTTATGTAGTTCCAACAGGACAGACTCACTTGGTAAACGTTAATTTAACAACTGATACAGTTGAAGCTGTCATTAAGCGGATTCCGCTTCCGGCCGAGACTCCTGCTCCAGACGGTGACGCAGCTGGCGGTACGATTTGGAAGATGACGAAAGCAGGCAAAAGTAACGGAAAGCTAGGTAGTTGCATTCCTGATCCGGGATTCATGGACGGCGAAACAATCTATCTCATTGAAGTCCCTGCCTAGGGAAAGTGAGTGATAAATATTTTCTACTTTTACCGCCTCAAATTAAATCTTTTATTCAATGAGGCGAATCTTCCTGTTATTTTCAGCTGTTACATGTTTTCTACAGTTGTCACTTGTTGCTCAACCCGAAACCAAAGATCAGCCTGAATCCCGCATGGAGTGGTGGCGTGATGCCCGCTTCGGGATGTTTATTCACTGGGGACTCTATGCCATACCCGCTGGCGAATGGAATGGCAAAACGGAGTATGGAGAGTGGATCCGTCACTCGGGCAGGATCCCGTTAGAAACGTATGATCAGTTCCAGAATCAGTTTAACCCTGTAAAATTCAATGCCGACAACTGGGTGAAAATTGCCCGGGATGCTGGCATGAAATATATTGTCATCACATCCAAACACCACGATGGCTTCTGCATGTTCGACACCAAACAAACAGAATTCAATATCATGGGAACCCCCTTCGGCAGGGATGTGATGAAGGAGTTGGCTGATGCCTGCCGGAAATATGGTTTAAAGCTTTGTTTTTACTACTCCATCATGGACTGGCATCACCCCGATTATTTGCCACGCCGCGACTGGGAGACAACACGGAGTATCGATGGTGCAGACTTCGACCGGTATGTGTCATACATGAAACAGGAGTTAAAAGAGTTACTCACGCAGTATGGAGATATCGGGGTTTTGTGGTTCGATGGAGAATGGGAATCAACATGGAATGACAAATACGGCAAAGAGATCTATGCCTTTGTCAGAAATTTACAACCTGATATCATTATCAATAACAGGGTAGGGGCAGGGAGAATGGATATGGAGGGTTTGACTGAAGAGGGTGCTTTCGGAGGCGACTTCGGGACTCCGGAACAGCAGATACCACCTACAGGTCTGCCCGGAACAGACTGGGAAACCTGTATGACCATGAATGATCATTGGGGATATAACAAAGCGAATATAGATTATAAATCGGCAAAAGAGTTGATCCGTATGCTGACCGATATCGCATCCAAAGGGGGAAACTATCTCCTTAATGTGGGGCCAACCGACAAAGGGACGCTCCCGAAACAGGCCGTTTCACGGCTTAAGGAGATAGGGAAATGGATGGCTGTGAATGGAGAATCTATTTATGGAACAGTGGCCAGCCCATTCTCATCCACACCCTGGGGCCGTTGTACAATGAAAGAGGAGAAGGATACGACCATCCTCTATCTGCACATATTCGACTGGCCTGCTGATGGCAGGTTGATTGTCAATGGATGCATGAATGACCCCCTTGAGGCTCTGATGTTGGCAGAACCAGGGAAAAAACTGAAAGTGAGTCGTGAAGATGACCAGATTCTTGTGACACTTCCGGACAAAGCTCCGGTTAACCTTAGTTCTGTGGTCAAACTTACACTTCCTGGTCCGCTCGACATTACCAATCCCCCGGATATTGTTGGCTTCAACGACTTTTTTGTTGACCGGATGAAAGTGGAACTGGCTTCCGATCGGCCAAATGTTGAGATCCGGTTTACTGGAGATGGTACCGATCCTGTCGATAGCTCATTCCTTTACACAGAACCCCTTGAGATACGTGGAGCTGTTACCGTTAAAGCACGCTGCTTCCGGGATGGAAAACCTGTCAGCGCAACCGCCACCCGCAAGTTTACCATGCTGATACCGCGGGCTCCCAAACATGTAGAGAATCCGACAATCGGCATCCGGTATCAGTATTACGAGGGAGAATGGGACTCCCTTCCTGATTTTTCCCTCCTGACTCCGGAGAAAAGCGGCAGTCTGCCCTACTTTAGTTTTGAGCCGGGGAATGATCAGGAGCGGTTTGGTTTTGAATACACAGGTTATATCCTGATACCAAAAAGGAACGTCTATACATTCTTCACAGAATCAGACGATGGAAGCCGCCTCTATATAGGGCAAAAACTGGTAGTGGATAACGATGGATTGCATGGACTTCGCCAGAAAGAGGGATCTATCGGTCTTACTCCCGGTTTTCATCCGATTACAGTAACATACTTTGAGAAGACGGGCAGTAAAGAACTGAACGTATATATCAGAAGCCCCGACCTCCCGAAACAACTTATCCCGCAGGAGTGGTTGGTTTACTGAATACAGAACCTCTTTCACTGAACATTGCGATATGAGCAAGCACCTTCTTACCGTCTTGATGCTCCTGGTTACTGCCATGGGCCTAGGTCAGCCCTCCTCCTCATGGTCCGGCACATTTTACCAGGGATATGCTTCTTCTGTCAAGGGTGGAGGGTTTTTCTACCATTCACCCCAACCCGATGTGACTACCTCTATGTTAATCCGTGCAGACGATGCCACTCAATACATCGAATGGAAAACAGAGTCGCTTCCGGCGGCGGTTAACGAACCCATCGTCAGGTTTATCTGGATGTTTGGAATAGATGCCAATCCTGAGAGCTATCAATGGAAGCTATACATGAATGACACTTGCCTTCTCACCTTTACCAATCCTGTGCTTTCGGAAAAAAGTTTATGGGTAGTTGATGGGAGGGAAGGGGCCAGCCTCACTTTCCGCCCCACATTACTGGATAAGTACAATGATCCGATGGGATACGCCATTCTTGCAGTTCCCAACAAGTTCCTGAAACCAGGAGTTGCCCAGGTTATCAGGGTCGTTGGTGTAAGCGCAGGAAAACAGACATGGTATATGACATTCGAGGCCCCTGTTAAGGAATCAGTTGATGCTATACAGGAGGAGGCAATAATCCGTGGTGAGGGACAGAACTACAGAGCAGTACTCTTTCAGTTTGTTCATCTCGGTGAAGCTGAATCTTCAGAGATACGGATCGATCCAGGGATCGTTAAACAATTTACCCTGGAACCCGGGTTTAACAGCATGCGCATCCTCCTCCCCGATACCAATGTAGAGATAGAGCAGAATGCTATTATCAGGCTGGGTCATGAGAAGCCTTTTCAGATGCCATTCAGGACCAAACCAGTTCGTCACTGGACAATCTATTTGGTTCAACATACCCACACTGATATTGGATATACCCGACCCCAAACGGAGATCCTTCCGGAGCATTTACGCTATATTGATTATGCACTTGACTTTTGCGACCAGACTGATCTCTTTCCGGAAGAGGCCAGGTTCCGATGGACCTGTGAAACCACCTGGCCGGTGAGAGAGTATCTCATGACCCGTCCCGAGTCACAGATAGAACGGCTCAGGCAGCGCGTGGAGGAGGGGCGGATTGAGATCGCCGGTCTCTTCCTCAACTCTTCCGATCTGGCCGACGAATCATCTGTAGCAACATCCCTTCAACCCATCCGGTTGATCCGCAATCATGGAATGCCGGTACGGGCTGCTATGCAAAACGATATCAATGGGGTCCCGTGGTGCCTGGTCGATTACCTTTCGGGCGCAGGGGTGGAGTATCTGAACATGGCCGAAAATACACACAGAGCACAAAAACCGTTTGATAAACCAACCACATTCTGGTGGGAGAGTCAGGCCGGCAATCGAATCCTTGTGAACAGGCCCGAGCATTACATGACAGCTAACATGATGGGAATCCTCACCGGTGAAGAGACCTTTGCGAAAAACCTATTTCAGCACCTGCACGACATCGTGGAGAAGGGGTACAATTATGAACACTATCCGATCCAATTCAGCGGGTACCTCACCGATAACTCTCCCCCTTCTACCACTGCCTGTAATGTAGTAAGAAACTGGAATGATACTTATGAGTGGCCAAAACTGAAACTCGCCACAATCTCTGAATTCATGGACGTGATGAAAAATGATCATGCTGATGACTTGCCTGTTTATAGGGGCGCCTGGCCCGACTGGTGGATAGATGGATTCGGCTCGGCACCCATCGAAACATCTTATGCCCGTTCAACCCATTGCGACAATATTGCCAACAAGGGATTACAAGCCTTTGCAGTTATCAGGGGAATAGAGCAAAATAATCATATTACAGAGCTGCAGGCACAGGTGGATGATGCTATTGCATTCTACGATGAACACACATTCGGGGCGGCTGAGAGTATACGTGATCCACTGGCAGAAAATAGTATCGTGCAGAAAGGGGAGAAGTTATCCTATGTTTGGGAAGCTGTGAAAAAGAACCGGATTCTTCGTGAAGAGGTAATGGGGAGGGTTCAGCATCTGTTCCCGAAATCGGACGTACCGGTAATCACTATATTCAATCCCCTGAACTGGCATCGCTCGGGTGTGGTTGAAATTTATATTGACCACGAGATCCTTCCACGAGACCGGGGAGTCATGGTGGTATTGGAAGACGACCAACCGATACCGATACAACCTCTCTCTTCCAGGGAAGATGGGACCTATTGGGCAATGTATGTGAAAGATGTTCCTCCATTGGGTTACCGGACCTTACGCCTGTTTACGGTGAAAGGTCTGCCTGTCAAGGAGGTGACTGAATCCTTTTCAGGAAATCTGGAAAATGATTTCTATGACATTTCCATTGATTCAGAATCCGGACAGATTCTCTCCTGGAAGGATAAGGAGTTGAACCTGGAACTGATTGATTCTTCATCACCCTACAGCTTTGGCGAATTCATCCATGAAACTCTCGGTACCAACCGGGCCCAGCTTGAACATCTCAAGCTTGAAGAATTTAGCCGGGCCACATGGGGAAACATAACTGTCGGACAACTTCTGGATGGCCCGGTATGGACAAGCCTGGTGATCTCCGGTATGGCGCCCGAATGTGCAGCAGAACGGATTACCTGTGAGATCAGGCTCTACAAACTGGAAAAAAAGGTAGAACTCGCCTTTGCAATGAAGAAACTGTCAGTTACAGATCCGGAAGCCGTCTATGTGGCTTTCCCAGTTTACCTCCCTGAGAGCCATTTTGTTGTGGAGGTTGCAGGTGGCACGGTGGTACCCGGGAAAGATCAGCTTGAAGGGTCGTCTTCCGATTGGATTGGTATACAAAATTTCGTTTCCGTAAGAAATGACAGCAATCAGATCATCTTCGTCTCTCCTGAGATTCCCTTAGTACAGCTTGGAGAAATCAACCTGGGTAAATTTTCGCGTATCGCAGACCCCGTATCGTCAAATCTTTTCTCCTGGGTATTTAACAATTACTGGACTACGAATTTCCTGGCAAGCGAAGAAGGGGAGCTGAAGTGGAGTTACCAGCTTACCTCTTCCAACGATCCCTCCAACCTCTTTGCTGCGAAGTTCGGCTGGGGTAACAGGATTCCTTTTCTCACCCGGATATTTCCGGCCCAAACACCAGATTCGGTCATCATTCCCAGGTCTTTTATCGGAGAAAGTCTGAGAGATGTATTGATGGTATGTGCCTATCCTTCCCATGATGGAACAGGTGTAGTTCTCCATCTCAGGGAGGTTAATGGGAAACCCATCCGTTTCCCTGTTCGTGATTACCTCGTATCCATCCTGGATCTGATGTCAGCAACTAGAGCTTCCACGGCTGTTGAGGTGAATGTACTCGAGGAAGAGATTGCGCCAATAGTCGTGGATCGTCTCGCTCCCGGTGTACGCGGAAAGTGGATCGAAATGAAACCATATGAGACGAAATTCATAAAATTAACGTTTAAGAAAGAGGCAGGTGATCAGATGAACAGGTGAACAAGTGAACAGGTGATCAAGTGAACCAGTGGGCCAGTTTCTGGCAAGCATTTTACCATTTTGCCATTAGTTTAACCGTATGAAAAAAAATACTGTTGTTTTAATACTTCTCCTTTCAGCACCCCTCCTTCTCCAGCGTTGTGGCGTTGTGAACCAGGCTAGCCAGGCAATAAACCTGATGAATTGCGAATTTCGGATCTTGTCGGTAACTGATGTCAGGCTGGTTGGAGTCGATATGGATCATATCAGCAACATCAAACAGCTTACCTGGCTGGATGCCCAGAAACTGATGGTAGCCCTGACCAAACAAACACTTCCATTGAATTTCAATGTCAATATTGAAGCCAGGAATCCGAACGGCACCACGGCTGGTTTGAACAGTGTCGACTATATTGTTTTCATTGATGATATCCAGATGACTTCCGGAACATTCAATCAACCAATTTCAATCCCACCCAACAACGGAACTGCTACAATACCTATGCAAATGACTGTCGATCTGAAACAGGTTTTACAGGGCAAATCGGCTGATGCCATTCTGAATTTTGCTATGAATCTCTCAGGCGCCGGGGCAAACCCAACCCGGTTTAAGGTAAAATTAAAGCCTTACATCATCGTTAATGGCTCTCCGCTAAGCTATCCAGGATACATAACCGTCAAAACAGAATTCGCCGGGCCCAACTAATCAATTCTCACTTCTCACTTCTCACTTCAAACTTCCAACTTAACTTCTGACCTCAGACCTCTGACCTCTGACTTCGTTTTACAGTTTTTCTTTCGGACACAACCGAATAATTATCGTTCCCGTAATTGCTGCAACCAGCGAACCGATGATGATTGCCAGCTTGGCAACACTGGCAGGCCCACTCTCCTCAAATGAAAGGGAGGCGATAAAGATCGACATGGTAAATCCTATCCCGGCAATGAAGCCCACACCGATAATATGTTTCCAGCTGACGCCAGCCGGCAACTCCGCCAGTTTTAGTCGCTTAAGGATCATCGACATGCCAATAACCCCCAGAGGTTTACCAAGGAATAACCCTGCTATAATCCCTATACTGAGAGCGCTGAAGAGTCCTTCTCCAAGCTGAAAAGAGAGCGGAATAGCCGTGTTGGCCAGTGCAAAAAGAGGTAAAATAAAATAGGAAACAGGACGGGTCAGGGAGTGTTCCATCTCTTCTGCCAGCTCTCGCGGAACGATCAGTGCAACAAGCACCCCGGCAATGGTCGGATGAATCCCCGACTTCAAGATGAAAAACCATAGCAAGCCTCCCCCTCCAATGTAAAGCAGGGAGGATTTAACCCTGAACCGGCTGAAGATCAGAAGCACCATAAAGACTGCAAGCGCCAGAATCATCATCATCATATTCATATCGTGGGAATAGAAAACAGCAATGATGACGATTGCTCCAAGGTCATCGATGATAGCTAACGCAACGAGAAATACTTTTAACGCAAAGGGAACCCTGTTTCCCAGCAGTGAGAGGACCCCCAAAGAAAATGCAATGTCGGTGGCGGTTGGGATAGCCCATCCACTCATGTTCTCTGTGTTCCGAAAATTGAACATAACAAAGATTGCAGCCGGAACAAGAATACCCCCGATCGCTGCCCCTACCGGAAGGACCGCCTGCCTGAGGTCAGATAACTCGCCTTTGGTAAACTCCCGTTTGATCTCTATCCCCACCAGTAGGAAGAAAAGCGGCATCAGACCGTCATTGATCCAATGGAGAATCGACTTGTGAAGAAACGAAAACCCTATTTCGTTCTCCCATAACTTAATGTATGAAGCTCCATAATCAGAATTGCTGAGAAGCAGGGAAAATGCAGTAGCAATGATTAACATAAGACCGGTAAGTTTTCCTGCCTCTGCTAATTCCGCAATCGGATTTAAAATATACTTTTTAACTGGCATCGATAAAGATTCCGCTTAATGATATAAATGACATTATCATGCGGAGACTATTTCTTCTTCCCTTTGGTTTTTGCCTTCTTGATACTGTCTGTTTCAGCCTGGTTAACTCCCGGATTCTTGATGGCTCCGGGTTCCTTTGCTGTGGTCCCGCGCTCTGATGATTCCACCCGGGTCGACTTCGCCGCTTCAGATTCTCCTTTTTTCGTTTCAGCCTGACGAGGTTCTTCTTTCTTCGTAACAACCTGACCAGTATCTCCTTTTTCTATGAGGGGTTTCACCGTATCACTTTGTACAACCATGGTTGTATCCGGGGGTGTGATTAATGTAGTATCATTGGATGTGGTTTCGGTATTTGTCTGATTGCTGTATGAACAGGAGGTGATCAGGATCACCGCTATACTTAAAAGGCTATTGAACAATAAATTTTTCATAACGGATGATGTTGGTTGATGATGAGACTTTTATAAAATAGATGCCACTGGATAGAGCTCCTTTGTTGAAGGAGAAGGAGTTCTTGCCACCCGGTGCTGAGTCCTGAAGCAGCATTTTCACCCGTTTCCCCTGCTGATCAAGCACTGCGATCTCAATGGCAGACCGTCCTTCAAGCGTGAATTCCACATTCATAATATCATACACGGGATTGGGATAAACTCTGACAGGGTGTACTTCTGCCTGCTCATTGATCCCGATGGAAACCCCATTGATCTCCGCAATCCAGGTATCAAAAGCATGTTTATTCAATCGGAAGGAGCCAAATCCTCCACTCAGCCAGACTCTTGGTGATGTTGCGTTGTACTTTCTCGAAATACCGGTATAGTCCCCCCACCGGGCGACACCATCACTTGCATAAACATCCACATAGGTGGTTCCCTCTTTCACCAGAGTGGAACCGGACCAGGCACCGACATCATTTACATAGACAACGCGCACCTGAGGATATACATCTTCTGCTACCCGAAGAAAACAAATCATGACTGATTTATCTGTTTTCGAAGTGCCAAATGATGCTACTGAGGGATAGGAATAATCATACCCGTCCAAACCAAATTTCGAATTCCAGTTGGTGAGATTAGAAATGGTTATTCTATTGTAATTCAATCCATTATAATTATTTTCGTACTCAGAGTGGAAAACGAATTGGAGAATTCCTTCCAGGTAAAATGCGCAGAGAGCCCTGTTGTCTCCGTTATCAAGGACAATTTCGGTATCGGGTTGGGGAGCATCACCTGCCAGATTAAAATCAGCATCGATATTGTACGCTTTTAACTGAGGATTTCCGGAGATATCATCGGTCAGGTCGTAAAGTCTTATTTTGTCTGAAGTCCCGATGGTTCCGTGGGTGCTCACCAGGTAGATGCCCGGGCCATATGCTCCCTGCAGGCCATAGGAAGCGGGGACAAGTGTAAATGGAGATTCCGTGATGTTATACCAATATTGCCAGTCAAGGTTCCCACCTGCATAACCGCCTGCTTTTGTGATCTGGTAAAGCACTACCTGTGAGAATTGATCGTTGTCTGAGAAGAGGTTTCCGGTAACATATACCTCGTTTGTCGAGACCCCGATCTTTGGATAGTCAAACCAGTTGTTTTCGTTAAGTGGATCACCGGTAAGTTTGTAGAACCACCATCCGTCCTGTGGATTATTACTCTTGGAGAAACAAGTAATTACTTTTGAAACAGAAGAATTGGATCCGTGAAGTACCACCAGGAAAAACCGGTCGGCGTGAGAGTCGTAAAGAACTACAGGATCATAAATCAAAGAGGTAAAAGAGGGATCATTAAAGAAGTCATCAAATGAAGATGTAAATAGCAGAGTTCCGCCCACATCATAGTATTCGATATGCGAGTTGGTCACACTAACGATATATCCTCCATTTGATATTGCCATGGAGTTGTCGGGGGGAGTAGTCCCGTCAAACCAGTTTCCTTCGAAACTGGCGCCAATAGTAGGTTGATCCGTAACATCCTTGAGTTGTCTTTCATCGTTGAAGATACCATGGTTACGAGCCAGCTTCTCCTCTGTTTTGCGACGTTTCTCAGCCATCACTTCTGGAGGTAATGTATGCTTCTTTTCGAGTGAGATCAACTGTTTATGCCAGAGTATTGCCGGTTGTCCTTGTAAAACTTCACCGGCAAGGGGTTGCGATTGCAATCCGGATTTCAGTGGATGGATCGTCTTATCCAGTTTATCTGCAACAACAGACCCGACTACAGCTTTTGAATGCTGAGCGTATGAGCAGAAAACAAATAAGGTGAAAATAAGGGTAAGGTAGATTTTTGTTTTCATGATGGCTGAATTTAATACTACATAGTTGAAAAACTAAATATATAAAAAAAAAGTGGGATAGTCAAATCTGCTGTAAATATCGGGAAAATTCGAAATCATTCGCACGCGCGTACATATAATCATTTCAAATAATTTCGTAGATTTGCACTCCAAAAAGGAGATTACCTATGTTACTGGATCCAAACAAATTTCAGGGAGAAGGACTCACTTACGATGATGTTCTTCTGGTTCCTGCTTATTCAACGGTACTTCCGAGAGACGTCGATATAACGTCCCTTCTTTCCCGTCGTATCTCCATCAACATCCCCATCGTATCTGCCGCTATGGATACCGTAACGGAAGCTGCCCTGGCAATTGCCATGGCACAGGAGGGAGGCATCGGTGTATTGCATAAGAATATGTCGATTGCAGCACAGGCACTGCAGGTACGTAAGGTAAAACGCGCAGAAAACGGCATGATTCTCGATCCTGTTACACTGGCGGAGACTGCTCTGGTGGGAGACGCCCTTGCAATGATGAAAGAGTACAGCATTGGAGGGATTCCGGTAATCAATGAGAAAAAGGTACTTGTTGGGATTGTTACAAACCGTGATCTGCGGTTTGAACGTGATCCTGCAAGGCCTGTGACAGAGGTGATGACGCATGACGTAATAACCATCTCAGAGTTTACCAATTTCGAGCAAGCGGAAGCGATCCTGCAAAAGCATAAGATCGAAAAGTTACCTGTGGTTGACAAAAACAATAAGTTAGTCGGACTGATTACATACAAGGACATTATCAAAGTGAAGGCACGTCCCAATGCTTGCAAAGACAGCCTGGGACGGTTACGGGTGGCAGCAGCTGTTGGGATTTCAGGCGATACGCTGGAACGCGTGGAAGCGTTAGTCAATGAGGGTGTCGATGCGATTGTTATCGATACTGCTCACGGACATTCAAAAGGTGTTATGGAGATGACTTCACGTGTCAGGAAAGCTTTCTCCGATATCGATTTGATTGTGGGAAATATCGGCACTCCTGAAGCAGCAAAGGACCTTGCGAAGCTCGGTGTAGACGGTCTGAAAGTTGGCATCGGGCCAGGCTCGATCTGTACTACACGTATTATTGCCGGGATAGGTATCCCACAACTCTCAGCAATAAACATAGTTGCAAAAGCATTGGAAGGCTCAGGGATCCCGGTGATTGCAGATGGAGGGATCAGATACACCGGTGACATAGTGAAGGCTATTGCAGCCGGCGCTCACTCAATAATGGCAGGATCACTCTTTGCCGGGGTAGAAGAGTCACCAGGAGGTACCACCATCTTTGAAGGTAGGAAGTTTAAAACATATCGCGGAATGGGCTCCATTGAGGCGATGCAGCAAGGATCCAAAGACAGGTATTTTCAGGATGTTGAGGATGATGTTAAAAAACTTGTTCCGGAAGGCATTGTTGGCAGAGTCCCCTTTAAGGGTTCTCTTTCCGAAGTGATATACCAGATGGTGGGTGGATTGCGCTCCGGGATGGGTTATACCGGCTCCAGTACAATAGATGAGTTGCAAAAAGCCAGATTTATTAAAATCACATCAGCTGGTGTCATAGAGAGTCATCCACACGATGTGAAAATCATTAGTGAAGCGCCAAACTATAGCAGGTAAAATTTTTCCAGATAAGAATCGTTAATTAAGTTCGTAACTAAATTTTAAAGAAGTGATGAAACGTATTACATTCCGAGTACTGTTAATGTTGACTTTCACAGGTCTGATCCTTGGCTCCTGGGCACAGGTTAGCAACAATGAAGTGTTGATGACGATTGCAGGTAAAGGTGTCACGGTTGAAGAGTTCATGTCAATCTACCAGAAGAACAATATGTTGAACAAGACCATTGACCAGGATGCCCTCAACGAGTATCTTGATCTGTTTATCAATTTTAAACTCAAGGTTCGGGAGGCTGAAGATTTAG
This sequence comes from uncultured Bacteroidota bacterium, assembly GCA_937900965.1. Taxonomy (GTDB): domain Bacteria; phylum Bacteroidota; class Bacteroidia; order Bacteroidales; family FEN-979; genus QYOJ01. Next base: position 18,957 of record CALCGJ010000288.1, read on the forward strand.
GCCTTGATACTGTTGCTTCGTTTACTGCCGAACTGGCGGGATACAGGGAACAACTGGCGAAACCCTACTTCATTGATGAGGCTACAATTGATGAGCTTATTCAGGAGGCTTTTGATAGGTCTGAACAAGATATCAGGGCAAGCCATATTTTTATTCGCCTATCTCCTGATGCCCTTCCTGAAGATACAAATGCAGCCTGGGAGAAGGTAACCGGTATACGGCAGCAGATAGCAAACGGAGAAAACTTTGAAACCCTGGTTTATGAACTGTCCGACGATCCTTCGGCACGCGACAGGGAAGCCAATGCTCAGCAACCTTTTATCAAAGGCAATAAAGGGGATCTTGGCTATTTTACCGTATTCGATATGGTCTATCCTTTTGAATCAGCAGCATACGAAACAAATGAAAATCAGGTATCACAACCCATCCGTAGCGAATATGGATACCATCTGATCAAGGTAACGAAGAAACAGCCTGCCATGGGAAAAGTAACAGTAGCTCATCTCTACAGGGCGATTCCGAAAGGCGCTACGGCAAAAGATTCCCTGGGCATTCAGCAAAAGATCGACAGCATCTACACAATGATGCAAAACGGTGCCAGTTGGGACTCTCTGGTAAAATTATATTCTGATGATAAAGGTTCCGCAGCCCGGGGAGGCACACTCCCCAAGTTTGGCGTAAACAGAATGGTTCCCGAGTTCATTGAAGCAATCTATCAACTGAATGATATTGAAGATTATTCAAAACCAATATTAACCTCTTATGGCTGGCATATCATCAGGCTGGAAGAGCGTGAAAGAGTGATGCCGTTTAATGAGGCGAAAGGAGAGCTGAAACAGAAAATAATCAAAGACTCCAGATCACAATTGGGAAGAGATGTGATATTCCAGAAAATCATTGATGAATATGGGCTGAAGCAATTCCTGCCCGCAAAGGAGGAGTTCTATTCTGTGGTTACCGATAGCATCTTCCTGGGTAAATGGAACGGAAGTGCGGCATCCGGATTGCAAAAACCATTGTTTAAAATTAGCGACAAGGTGACTGCACAATCAGAATTTACCGCCTACCTGGTATCCAACCAAAAGAAGGGCGAAAAAAAGAGTATACAAACTTACGTGAACAGCCAATATGATAATTTTTTGCATGAAAAATTGATGATGGTTGAAAACCAAAACCTTGAACTGAAATATCCTGAATTCAAAGCGCTGATGCATGAATACCGTGACGGAATACTTCTCTTTGATCTGACCGATAAGAATGTTTGGTCAAAGGCAGTTAAAGATACCACAGGACTGAAAGCATTTTACGAAAGCAACAAATCAAATTATATGTGGGGCCGTAGGGTTAATGCAAGTATTTATACTGTCAAGAACCCCGAGGCGGTTGTTACAGTCAAGAACTTCCTGTCAACAGGTTTGTCAGATGATGACATTTTACTGGAGGTCAATCACGATTCTCTGGATATATTGACGATCCAAAGTGGAAAATTCTCAGGCAAGGATAACCCTGTTTTAGAAAAAATTGCCTGGAAACCCGGGATCTCTGAGGAGATGAAGACAGACGATGGTGTGGTTTTTGTAAATATTCGGGAACTGGTGAAACCCGAGCCGAAAGAGTTGAATGAAGCTCGTGGACTAATTACTGCTGATTATCAGAACTACCTTGAAGCACAATGGATCAAAGACTTGAGGATGAAATACCCGGTAGTTGTTGATAAAGAGGTCTTTGCAAAAATCAAATAACTTTTGAAAAACAGTTTGATAATCTTCCTGTTGCTGCTAACATCCTGTTCTTATTTGCATAAAGAGGGTGACAGACCGGTAGCCAGGGTGGATGATGATTACCTTTTTGAATCGGACCTGGCCGGATTGGTAACATCAGGAACCTCGGTCACTGATAGCCTGAGTCTGACCAGGAACTACATTGATAGCTGGATTAAAAAGAAAATTCTGATCCATCAGGCGGAAAAGAACCTAACAGAAAATCAACTGGATTTCTCAAATGAGTTGGAGGATTACCGCAACTCCCTGGTCTTATTTGCCTATGAAAATATGTTGATTGCACAACGCCTTGATACGATTGTCTCAGACGAGGAGATTGAATCTTACTATCTTGATAATCAGAATAACTTCCAGCTGAAAAACAATATTGTCAGGTTATCATACGTGAAGATCCCGGTAGACTCAAAACAGATAAGGCAAATCAGACGCTCTTTTTACTCTGACGAGCCTAGAGATAAGGAGGTACTGGCCGACCTTTGTGACAAGCATTCAGCACAATACTTTCTGGATGATGAAACATGGCTCATATTTGAAGATGTAACGAAGGAAATCCCGATTCTTACCTATAATCAGGAGGCGTTTCTACGAAACCGGCGAAATTTTGAAATGCAGGACTCCCTCTATCTTTATCTGGTAAAATTTCTTGATTTCAGAATAAGGGAGAATACATCCCCGTTACAGTTTGAGCAAGAACGAATAACAAGTATTATTCTGAATAAACGAAAACTGAATCTGCTTAACACCATGAGGCAGGATGTCTATGATGAGGCGCTTCAGAAAAACACGATAGAAACTTATTAAGCAGGTTTTCCAAAATTAATCCATATGAAACCATCCCGCATTATTTTCCTTTTCTTGATTATGGCGCTGTTTCAATTACAGTCCACAGCACAGGACACCATCATTGATGGTATTGTGGGAATCGTTGGAGGACACACGATTCTGAAGTCAGATGTGGAGTCGCAATACCTGCAGTACAGGGCACAGGGGAACATCACAGGCAGCCCAACCCGGGTCAAGTGTCAGATTTTTGAGAACTTACTTTTCATGAAATTGGTTTTTCACCAGGCTGAAATCGATAGCATCACGGTTTCCGATTCTCAGGTGGAAAATGAGATGGACCGGCGGATGCGCTATTTCATTGCGCAGGCAGGATCTCCGGAGCGTCTTGAGGAATATTATCATAAAAGTTTACTTGAGATCAAAGCAGAGATGTGGGATGTAATAAAGGAACAGTTGATGGTAAACCTTGAACAGGAGAAAATTACAGAGAAAGTTGTAGTAACTCCTGCAGAAGTTAAAGCCTTTTTCCGGAAAATTCCAAAAGATAGTATCCCGGAGATTAATTCAGAAGTAGAGATTGGTATCATTACCAGGGAACCGGCAATTGGAGAGGCAGAACGGACTGAGGGAAAGGAACTCCTGGCCGGATTCAAGGAACGGATCTCGAATGGGGACGATTTTGCCACACTGGCAATCCTCTATTCTGAAGACCCAGGATCAGCTAAGCAAGGCGGGGACCTCGGAATGTTTCAACGGGGTGAAATGCGTCCGCAATTTGAAGCTGCAGCCTTCCAACTGAAACCCGGAGAGGTATCCGGCATTGTGGAGACAGAGGATGGATTTCATCTGATCCAGATGATCGAACGAAGAGGAGATTTTATTAATGTTCGACATATCCTGGTGCAACCCAAGGTATCCCCCATTGAACTGAATAACGCGAAACTATTCCTTGACAGCATCGCTGACCTTATTGAGAAGAAAGAAATTGGGTTTGGGGAAGCGGTGATAAAGTATTCTGACGATCCAAATAAAAACAACGGTGGAATGTTAATTAACCCTGCCAGTGGCAATACAAAGTTCGAGATTGATCAGGTAGATCCCAAAATCTTTTTTGTTGTAGATAAATTGCAGGAAGGGGAGATATCATCACCCGTTAAATGGGAAGAAAGAGGGACGCGTCACTTTCGTATATATTTCCTGAAATCAAGATCTATTCCGCACGTTGCCAACCTGGAGGTGGACTATGCCCGCATTCAGGAATGGACAAAGGAGAAAAAAAAGCTTAGTGTCATCGAACAATGGATAGATAAAAATGCAAAAGAGTCATACATTGAGATTATGCCAGCATACTCGGATTGTCCCTTTGAAAGGCAATGGCTAAAATAAAGTTACGGAAACATTGAAGAAACACATATTATGAACTATTCATCGGATGTGGAAGCAGTTGATGCCCTTGTTGGGAAATATTCCCTGTTGAAAAAGGAGATCGCTAAAGTAATTGTTGGACAGGATGAAGTAATTAAAAATCTGCTTATTTCCATATTTTGCAAAGGACATTGCTTGCTTGTTGGCGTCCCTGGCCTTGCTAAAACGTTGATGGTCAATACTCTCTCCAAGTCGTTGGGGCTCTCTTATAGCCGGATACAGTTTACACCCGACCTGATGCCTTCCGATATTATTGGAACAGAGATCCTGGATGAATCTCGTCATTTCAGATTTATCAAAGGACCGGTATTCGCTAATATCATTCTCGCGGATGAGATCAACAGAACGCCACCGAAGACACAGTCGGCACTCCTTGAAGCGATGCAGGAGAAAGCCGTAACTGTTGCAGGAACCTCCTATAAACTCGAAGAACCTTTTTTTGTTCTGGCCACCCAGAACCCTATTGAACAGGAGGGGACCTATCCATTGCCAGAGGCTCAGCTGGACCGCTTTATGTTCAATATCTGGCTCGACTACCCATCATTTGAAGAAGAGATCCGGATTGTTCAAAGCACGACTACTGATAAAACAGTAACCCCTGAGGTCGTCATTTCGGCTGATGAGATTCTCTACTTTCAGAATCTCGTCCGGAAAATTCCCGTTCCTGATAACGTCTATAATTACGCAGTATCACTGGTAACGAAAACACGACCCCGAACTACTCTTGCCATTGACTGGATAAATGAATACCTCACCTGGGGAGCCGGTCCGCGTGCCTCACAATACCTGATAATTGGTGCGAAATGTCATGCTATCCTGAGTAACAAATACTCCCCGGATATAGAAGATGTGCAATCTGTCGCTACGGCAGTCCTACGGCATAGGATCGTCCGCAACTACAAAGCAGAAGCAGAAGGAATCACGGTTGAAGAAATTGTTAAAAAGCTGCTGGATTCCAAGTTCTAGTTCCCAGTAGGCAGTAGGCAGTAAGCAGTTCGCAATTCACGTCTCACGTTTCACGTCCCTCGTCCCTCGTCCCTCTTCCCTCGTCCTTCGTCCCTCGTCCCTCGTCCTTCGTCCTTCGTCCCTGAAAAGTATCCCTTTCCTCCAGCTCTCTCTCAATCCGCTTTAATACTTCGTCGTATCTGATGAGATCCCAGCTCAAATGATGAAGAAGTTGGGGTGGAACCTCTCCGGCAAACCTTTCCACTACCATGGAAGGTGATAACCGTTCCAGGAACCGGATAATGAAATCGATATACTCTTCCAGGCTGAACTGATGAAACACGGAGGGATCAGCCATATATTCCTGCTCCATCCGGGTTCCTTTGACAATCTGCAGCTGGTGAAACTTGACTGTATCGATCGGCATTTGTGAAATAATTTCAGCTTCAAGCATCATCTCATCCAGGCTCTCTCCCGGTAAACCAAAGATGAAATGGGCTCCTGTCCGGATGCCAAGGTCATGTGTTTGTTGAATGATCCTTTGACTGGTCTCAAAGTCATGCCCCCTGTTGATTCGCTGCAGAGTTTTGGTATAACATGATTCCACGCCATATTCTACCTGGATAAATGATTTTTCCGACAACTCAGCCAGGTAGTCAAGCTTCTGCTCATCCACACAATCAGGCCGGGTTCCGATCACGAGGCCTACAACACCAGGATAGGCAAGCGCTTCTTCATACAACTCCTTAAGGAGGGATAAAGGTGCATATGTATTGCTATACGGCTGGAAATAGGTCAGGAATTGAGAGGCCCGGCGATAACGAACAGAGTGAAAATCGATCCCCTTTGCAATCTGGGAGTGAATAGTTTCTACGGGGTTACAATAGGAGGGGTTGAAAGCATCATTGTTACAATATGTACACCCCCCGTTTCCTTTTGTCCCATCCCGGTTTGGACAGGTAAAACCTGCATCTACCACTACCTTCTGCACCCTGCCACCAAACACACTACGGATATATTCGGTATAGGAATTAAAACGTCTGCTATGACCCCAACTGTACAATTTACGATTTATCAATTAACGATTTCCGATTGTTTTCACCATTTCACCATTTCACTATTTCACTTGCCCACTTGTTCACCTGTTCACCCGTTCACCTGTTCACCCGTTTAAAGGTACAAAAAAAACGGCACAGGTTACCCCCTATGCCGTTCTTTAAAAAACGTGTAATTACTTCGTCGCTGATTCCAGTCGCTTCATTATAGAGAAGATGAATGCGGCGGATACAAGGCAGCAAATTACAAATACGGACCAAACCTGCCAAACTTCGAGTCTGACCCACAGCGAACTGCCCACGAACAGTAACGCATTTCCGAGAGCTGTGGCAGCAAGCCAGCCACCCTGCATAAGTCCCTGGAAACGTGGAGGGGAGACCTTTGAAACAAAGGAGAGTCCCATGGGGCTGAGGTACAATTCGGCAACAGTCAGGATAAAATAGGTGCTCATCAACCAGTAGGGTGATACCCGGTCTGGTGAAGGATTACCGGCCAGGTCTGCTGGCGACAGGAGGTTATATGAAGCCAGGATCATCAGGACAAATCCGGCTGCGGCAAGGATCATACCTGTTCCGATCTTCCGAGGTGTAGAGGGCTCTTTGTTCCTTTTCCGCTGCCATGCAAAGATGCCAACAACAATCGGGGTAAGGAATACGATCAGAATGGGATTAAATTGCTGGAATGTTTCAGGCTCGATGGTGTTCTCTGGGGCAAAACCACTGTAGAAGTACCAGAGAAGGAATCCGGCAACCACTATCAAACCAGCTCCAACCACCCGCATGATTACCTTCATTTGCTTTCTGACTAGCAGGACGATTCCGAAGATTACGCCAATCAACGAAAGAAAGGCAGGGAGATAGAAGAAAATGAATGTCAAAGGATTAACCTCTTTATCTGTATAATCCCTGGCGAAGAATGTCAGGGTGAGACCGTTCTGATGGAATGACATCCAGAAGAAAATAACGACCAGGAAGACCAGTCCCAATGCAATGAGACGCTTTTTCTCTTGTTCCCATGGCATCTTGATGATAGAGGCATCTTCCTGAATCATTTTTTTACGGTCTGGCAAATGACTTTTGAATACCATGTAAATAATCAATGAAATGACCATGGCAATTGCTGCAATTCCAAATGCATAATTGTATCCTGTGGAAAATACATTGATGTAGTTGTGGGCAAACTCAGAAAGGTTCGAAACTGACTGTCCTGAGAGGGTGACCTGGTCTGCAAGTTTTTGCAGAACTCCGGTATCTGCAAGGTTGCCGTCAATCAGCCGGTGGCATAATGAAGGCAGGTCAGGGTCGTACCCGTACCCATTGGTATGCAACCACCATGTCCGGATCGCTCTTGCTGCACTGGGAGCGAAAAAAGCTCCGATATTGATACCCATGTAGAAGACGCTGAACGCTGAATCTCTGAGTTTTCCATATTTCTCGTTGTCATACATCTGGCCGACCAATGCCTGAAGGTTCCCTTTGAATAAACCGTTACCGAAGGCGATCGTGAAGAGACCAAAGAGGGTAAAGACGAGTCCCATGCCCGGGAAAAACAGAAGGGCATATCCAAGGAACATAACAATCTGGCCAACCATGATCGTTCCCTTGTAGTTTTGGGTACGGTCGGCGATAAAGCCTCCCAACAGGGCGAGGGCATAAATGGAAAAATAGAAAATTGCATAGATGATCCCGGCGTCATCGGCTGCAAGTCCGAACTTCGCCTGTAAAAACAGAACCAGGATCGCCATCATGGTGTAGAAGCCAAAGCGTTCACCCATATTGGCGAAGAAGGCTACGTAAAGTCCTTTTGGATGTCCTTTAAACATAATAATACTGGTGTTTGTGAATACTTTATTAAACTTTGTAAAGGGCTGTGCAAAAATAATCAATTTTGCATACCGGCAATGTCCGGAAGTCTCATTGGTAGATTTTTGGATAAATTTAGTGCCGGTTGTAATATTTTTTAGCAATCATCGTCTCCACATCACATGAATCTTCAGGAATTTACATCCAAGGTTATTCCACTGAGAAATAAACTCTTCAGGTTCGCTAAACGATATCTGGAACATACTGAAGAGGCAGAAGATATTGTTCAGGAAGTGTTTATTAAACTTTGGATCCGACGGGATAAACTTGATGAATACAGAAGTGTGGAAGCGCTGGCTATGGTTACAACAAAAAATATGTGCCTTGATAAGATCAAAACCAAACGATACCCGGTTGATCCTATCGATGACCATCGCCGGTTTCTTGAAAATCTTCCGGAGGAGAAGCGAAGAGATTACTCCGATGAAATCTTTAAGGTTCATCAGGCCATGAAGTCACTACCCAAACAACAACAGATGATCATGCAGCTTAGAGATATAGAAGGATATGATTTTGAGTCGATTGCAGAGACTATGGAGATGAATGAAAACGCGGTACGCGTGAACCTCTCAAGGGCACGGAAACGCGTTAGGGAAATTATTACAACGACAAAAATATATGACTACCAAAGAAATTGAAGCCTTATTGGCCAGTTATTACGAAGGGGAAACATCCCTGAGGGAAGAACATCTTTTGAAAGAGTTTTTTCAGAAGGATGATGTCCCTGCTCACCTACAGGAGCACAAACCGATCTTCGGATTCTTCACTGTTGAGGCAACAACAACTGTGTCGCCAGAATTTGAACCATCCCTGCAGGAAAAACTCGGAAAAGGTCGTGTTGTATCAATGAAACCTACGGGAAGGCGATTGATTCTCTCTCTCTCCCTGGCGGCGAGCATCATTCTTATTGCCGGTTTGATTACCGTATTCAAGCTGGGAATCTTCACCCCCTCCCAACCATATGGAACCATTTCAGATCCTCAGCTCGCATACCTAGAAGCAAGGAACGCCCTTTTCCTTGTGAGTTCCAAATTCAACAACGGACTCAATAAGATGCAACATCTTGAGGCCTTCAACACCGGAGTTAACCGGGCTCAGAAACTGCAGAGTTTTCGAACTGGCATCGATGAACTAAATAAATTCAATCAACTTGATCAATATCAACCTATTATAATAACCCCCGGACGAGCCCCAAGATAACCGTCCATAAACCCCAAATCCGATGAAAACAATCAAAATCAAATCAGCACTGCTTCTTTTAATGGCGATACCATTGATAAGCATGGCCCAATACACGAGTCCGGTAGAGAAGGTCTATGAAAAATATGCAGGAGAAGATGGATTCACCTCCGTAAATGTCTCCAGGGAACTCTTTCAGATGATCATGAAAATAGAGGTCGAAGGTGAAGATACAAAGGATGTTAAAGAGATGCAGAACATGATGAAGCAGCTCGATGGCCTTAAAGTAATCACATTTGAAGATAAGGAAAATCCTGCAAAAGCCAAAGCGATGTACAAGGAATTCAGTGCACTCTTTCCATCTTCCTCTTTTGCTGAGTTAATGGTTGTAAAAGAGAAAGGCAACAATATCCGGTTCCTTACCAAACAGGATGATAAAGGAAAGATCCTGGAGTTGGTGATGCTTGCCGAAGAAGAAGGCGAAGTGACAGTTCTGAGCCTTGTCGGGAGAATTGATATGTCAACAGTCTCCAAGCTTTCAGGAACCATGAAAATTCATGGCATGGATAAGCTGAACAAGATTGATAAAGAGAACGACGAACATAAAAAGAAGTGATCTGAAGCTAACCCATAAGGCTGTCCTCCCTGACAGCCTTTTTTTTTAAATTCAGCTCGTCCCTCGTCCTTCGTCCCTCGTCCTTCGTCCCTCGTCCTTCGTCCTTCGTCCCTCGTCCCTCGACCCTGACTCACAGTCTGACCCGTAACTGCACCTTCACCTCCGACTTCATGCTTCCATCGATGCTCTCCAATCCGCTCCCAATTGTATTGCGATCCATATATTTAGTGGCTCCCAACCATCCCGAGAGGTCAAATCTTCTGCCTATTCCCAATTTAAATATCAGAATGCAACGGAGTCCTTTTCCATAAAACGCAGGCGCTGACCAGCTATACAACAAGTTAGGCTCATAGGTGTAAATCCTGGTGTTGAAGTAAGGGACATCGAAAAGAGTGTATTTTATCCTTATCTCTCTGAGTATCCCCGTCCTCCGGTAACCAACTTCCTGGCTGGCAAGGTATCCTGATTCATTCTTTTGGCCTTCAATCCGATAATTCCGTAATGCAAAGCAACTCCTCAGGAAAATCGTCGGAATTGCTGCGATGTTGATCTCCACCTTGAGGTCATTTCTCCTCTCCTCTGAAAGGGGAGTAGTTTTTCTTTCATAAAAGTGGCTGTTAGCCTCTCCTCTTTTCAGACTATACCGTAACGAAAGGGACCAGAAGGGAGAAGCCTGGAAGTGACCGAATATACCTGCTTCAACCCCATCCGAAGAACCGTTTACATGATAACGAACCCATGGAAACCGAAAGAGATCAACGTAGCCGGTAATCGTAGTTTTTGGGATGAACTGAGTTTGCAACCTGATGAGAAGACCTTTCTCATTTGCTGTTAGGCTATTTTGCGAAATTGCAGTTGAAAACGGGTTCTGGTATTGTGGCTGATAACTTCTGCAGATTAGCAGCAGGTCAATACCCTGCACAGGAACTGCTGTAACTCCAACAAGCCAGGCTTTCCCTCCATTTAAACTGATACTGAACTCTCCGAAAAGTTGAGCGAAAGCTACCCTGAAACGGCCATCTATCCCGAGTACGCCAAACCGGTTTCCCTGAAGTGCAAAATGCCTGTATGTTTCTTCCTTAAGCTGGAGAGGCCTGTCCCAGGTCCCATAAAACCCGGTCAACCCGATAAGAAAAAAAAGCCCACGGTAACTAACATGCCCACCATACACCCATTCTCTGACTTGATTTTTCCGGGCAAGTTCTGTCAATGTCCTGTGATAGCCGGTCTCTGAAAAAGAGCTAAAACTCAAAGGGATTGCCACTCCGGTATCAACCGTTGAAAGCGAAGCATCTTTCCGGGTAGCAGAAAAAAAACCAGACCATTCCAATGGTCCTGTCCGGATCTTAATTGCAGCACCCCTCAGATATCCATATTCACTGACTGATTGCGACGGTCTGAACCCGGAAAGGTACGACATAGCACTTCCGAAACTGACTGACGATCCGAAAGAACTACCCCCCAGAGTCAATCCCTGGCCAAAGGATGCCCTGAAATTCCCCACGATCAACTGCTTCAGCCACCTTAGGTTCTGGACAGCGATAAAACCAGAATAAAAATCCATCCCCAGGGGCTGACTCCCCCTGAAAAACTCTTCACCGGCATCCTTATCTCCCGAAAATCCAAGCATCACTTTGTCGTAAAATGTATACCGGTACCTAAAATAGTATCTCTGCGGATTACCCAGATAGAAATTGCCCGATTCATTCAGCCCGATTGAGTCTTCCACCTGATATCCTGACTGCTTCTGCATAACCTGCTGGTACCGGAAAACAACTTCATGCCGGCCACGCTTGATGAGATTTCCCGGTGTTATCCGGATCTGAGGCGGAGGAAGGCCTATGTCAAGATAGGGTATCAGTTGCTGAATGATGATGGAATCGAATCCCTCTATGGCTTGCAACTCATATACTGTAAATACTTCGCCATATTGGTCGAGATAGGCTGTCAGATTCTTGATTTGCAATGGGGTAAGGAAAGGAATTTTTGAAAGATCATTTGGGCCTGGCCGATTGATATTGATTTTTTTCAGTGCAGCCGCATATTCGAGAACCGCCTCCTCATCAGGTTCCTTGTCATGGTTTCCTGAATAGGTTGTTATAGCTTCATCCAACAGGATGTGCTCAAGATCTTGTGATATCCCGTTTAATAGGAATACACTAAATCCAATTAGTAGAATTGTTCTCATTTTATTTCTTTTCTACCACAGAGGTCACGAAGGAGGCTGATTCAAGCAAGCCAGGTCCTAATTCCTTATGAACATCTATGGCGGATTTAATGATAAGACTTGTCAATTCTCGTTCAGTCATGAGAACCTCCTTTTCTTTTCCTCCATGTCCTCCGTGCCTCCTTCGTGTTCTCCGTGGTAAAATCTTTCCCGAAGGAATACCCAACTGAAATCGCCGGAGAGAACCCAAGTGTCATATGATACCCCGTCGCAATATCAACGGCGAGCCTGCCTAATGACAACCCGAATCCTCCTGTAACCATAAATGGATCGGAAAGAACCCCAATCCGCGCGGATACTGATCTGGCCAGGTGAATCTCCGCTCCTGTTTTCACCACCAGCGGGTGCTCCAGATCCTTCTCTCCCTCCAGGAGAATCAATACCTTCCCTGAAATGTTATACCCCGCACCCAATCGGAATACCATGGGCAACCGTTCATCAGGCGTCTCGGAGATTTTTACAGGGATGGGGTTGCAGATTTGTATCCCGATCGTCCAGGAGTGATCAGGTTTATACATCAGTCCGATCTCACTGGAGATGACTCCCCTTGAACCATAACCTTCAGCGATCTGGATTTTAAGGTAATTAAGCTGCACCCCCGTACTGAAGCGCTTTCCAAACTTCCGCGCATAGGCGATCCCGGCTTTGAACTCATTGTAAAGCTGGAAGCCCTGATAGGAGAGTGCCAGGCCGAAGGCCCCCGGTCGTCCCGACCAGGAGAGTGAAAGTGCTTCAAAACTAAGTTCCTTCATGAGGAACCGGTTCTCGACAAACAAACCGACCTGCCACCCCTGTTCCCAAACAAAGCCTGCCTGGTTGTTGAATACCGACCATACCCCGGGTAATGCAACGGAAGCCCTGCCCATTGCTACCGCCCGCCCATCTGGTATGAACTCACCTCCCGATCCAGTCACAGTAAATACCTGGGAAAGGAGAATCAGGCCGATAAAAATCCGCTTCATAATTTTTTCTTTCCCATTAATCAGGGAAAAGATGAAAAGGTTATACCCTGGTTAAAAGTTTTTTTTCTTTTTATTATCAATTAACTTTGTGCTAAAGATTTAGTATGATGACAGACCTTGTATTATCGTTCCTGAAAGAATTGGAACAAAACAACACCCGTGAATGGTTTCATGCCAATAAAGGGTGGTACGATGAAGCGAAACTGGAAATGGAGAGCCTGGTAAATACCCTGATCCCGGGAATGGCCAGGTTTGACCCCACTGTAAAATTTATCACTGCCAAAGAGTGTATGTTCCGGATTTTCAGGGATGTCCGCTTTTCAAAGGATAAGGCTCCCTATAAGACGAATTTTGGAGCCTGGATTGCAAAAACGGGGAGGAAAAGCAGTGGACCGGGGTATTACATCCATATTCAACCAGGGGAGTCCTTCCTGGCAGCGGGTGTCTATATGCCGGATCCGGAAACATTGAAGAAGATCCGGCAGGAAATCTATTACAACATAGACGAATTTAAAGGTATCCTGGAAGGGAAAGAGCTAAAGAAATATATACATGGAGTGGATGAAATGGACAAGCTTAAGAGGCCCCCCAAAGATTTTCCGGCAGATTTTCCAGATATTGAGATCCTGAAGAACAAACATTTTACTGTTTCCTGTACCTTTTCAGAAAAACAACTCTCCGGACCAAACTTTGCTGATTTTGCCCTGAAGGTTTATAAGACGATGTATCCTTTCAATGTATTCCTGGGAAGAGCGATAGATGGATGATTTCTGAACAATCAGGACAGGTATCCGATTACTGTTTGTTTACCAATTACCTTCTGGCCAATTTTGATTTCTATTTCAGTATCAACAGGTAACAGAAGGTCAACACGTGATCCGAATTTGATAAATCCCAGTTCATCACCCTGAATCACAGGTTCTCCGACCACCGGATAGCACTTAACACGACGGGCAACAGCCCCGGCGATCTGGCGGATCAGGATCTCTTTGCCATCTTCCGTTTTTATCACTGTGGTGGTACGTTCGTTTTCCAGCGAAGCTTTCGGGTTGAAAGCAACCATATGTTTACCCGGGTGATAATGATAATGTGTAATGTTTCCGGAGATTGGGAACCAGTTTACATGAACATTCCGGGCCGACATAAAAATAGAAACCTGGATACGCTCTTCTTTGAAAAACTCCGGTTCGATTGTCCGTTCAATCACTACCACTTTCCCATCGGCCGGTGAGACAATGATATTTTCTCCTCCGTGAAGATCCCGTTCCGGAGAGCGGAAAAAGCGAACAATCATCAGAAAAAACCATAATCCCAGTACATAGAGAAAAATATGGAACCAGGTTTGTTCTTCAAAGATGTTGTTCAGGGTCAAAAGAACAACAGCTACAAAAAGGAATGCGATGAAGATGGTCTTATATCCTTCCCGGTGTATTTTCATAGGATAATAATTATATCAGGTTGCGTAAAACAAGGTACAAAAATACAAAAGGAACTGAAATAAAAATAGAATCAAATCGGTCAAGGATGCCTCCATGGCCAGGGAGGATAGAGCCGGAGTCTTTGATGTTAAAGCTGCGCTTGAACAACGATTCGGCAAGGTCGCCAAAAGAGCCGAAAAGAATGATCAGAATTGAAAAGATTATCCAATCTGGCAGCGAGATATCAGGAGCAAGAAAATACAATCCAACTGAGGCAAGGAGGGTCAACACAGCACCTGCAATTGTTCCCTCCCATGTCTTTTTTGGAGAAATTCGTTTAAAAAGTTCATGTTTGCCAAACCGTTTGCCGAAAAGGTAGGCTCCTGTATCGTAAATCCACGTGAGGATAAAAAAACCGGTTAGAACGACCGGAAGTTTCCAGAATCTTACAACCTCCTCACCGTTCATCATGTTAAGCAATGCAAGCGGTAAGGCGATATACAGGATGCCGGTGATGGTAATGGCAACATTGACGAGTGGTTGTGGTTTTCTCCTGTAGATCTCAAACACGAAAGGCAAAAAGAAGAGTGGAATCGCTAACAGTATCGGGATAAAGCTTGGGTTTACAGGTAAATCTGGGATGTCAACCCGAAAAACAACAATTGAGGTCATGTAAAGCAAAATACCGCCAATGGTTCCGAATAATCGCTGTGGATGAACCGCTTCCGTTGTAAATATGGAATAGAACTCCCATAAACCGAAGAGTGTTATCAGGAAAAAAAGACCGGCCAGAAGCCAGTAGTTGAACACTATGGCTACCAGCAGGAGAAAGACCATGGAAAGTCCCGTTATAGTTCGTGTCCAGAAATTACTCATCTTCCAAGAATAGATGAAGGATGCGCTGCGCTTTCAGTATATCATCAATTTTCACAAATACCTCAATATCACCGAACAGATAGGCTGAGTCCTGTTTGTTTATAATTACGGCAGTAATATCGCTCTCTTCAAGCAATGATTTAAGAATCTCTGCTTTATAGAGATACCTGGAGCCAAACAAACACTCCCACCGCTCCTTATTCATCTCAGGAGGTGTCATTAAGGGAGTCTTCAATCAGGAATACATACAACTCCCTTGGGCCATGAGCACCCATCACAAGGGTTTTTTCAATGTCGGCTGTCCGGCTTGGACCAGTGATTAAGGAGACCATGGAAGGGAAATCAACACCATATTTCTTACGGATCAATTTGTAGGCATCTTTCAAATCGGGAACCAGTTGTGAGGTAAACCCAACCACAACATGAATCTCCGGAAAACCCACAATCTTACGCCCCGGGCTTAATCTTGATGACACCATTACACTCCCGAACCTGGCAACCAGGGATTCACACCGTGTGATCCCTATCCGTGCTTCAGTAATCTTGTCCGGATCGGATTCAAAAGGGATGCCTGCCTGCTTCAGTTTAATCTGGAGGGTAGGGTCAAGACAATAAAGCAGAGGCCAGTCTTTTTCCAGGATAAAGGATTTCAAAACTCCCAGGAATTCATCTTCACTTTCGCTGTAAACGAACTTTCCAGCCATACTTACAAGTGCCTGGGCAAAAGTCACATCCAGGGTGTCGGTCAACTCGGGAAAAACATTTGAATCCTGATCCAGGATAGGATAAGGTGGATCACTTTTCTTTGTCAGTGCATTCCGGATCTTTTTGAGGATCTTCTCTCGTGATGTACTCTCTTCCATTTCAGGAACTGCAGTTATGGCTTGGTTGGCGAATCAGGAGGTTCCTCTTTGGGTTTTACTTTCCTGGCGACTCGCTTCGCCTTGGGTTTGGTCTTAGCCGGAGAACTGACAGGTAACAGTTTCTCACTTTCTATATTGAAAGGACGCTTCCCGAAAACCAGTTCAAGGTCTTCCCGGAAAATCACCTCCTTTTCCAACAATGTTTTGGCAAGCTGTTCAAGTTGCTCTTTGTGTTCGGTAATGAGCTTCTTTGCCCGCTTGTATGCTGATTCCACAATCTCCCTGATCTCTTTGTCAATAATCTCTGCCGTCTTTTCCGAGTAAGGCTTGTGGAAGGAATATTCGGATTGTCCTGAGGAGTCGTAATAACTGATATTGCCGATCTCCGGATTCAGTCCGAAATAGACCACCATGGCATAAGCCTGTTTCGTCACCTTTTCAAGGTCATTAAGCGCACCGGTAGAGACTTTTCCAAAAAAGACCTCTTCCGAAGCCCGGCCGCCAACAGCGGCGGTAATCTCATCATACATCTGTTCGAACGTGGTGAGTTGACGCTCTTCAGGAAGGTACCAGGCTGCTCCCAGGGCTTTTCCACGGGGAACAATGGTCACCTTCACCAGGGGATGGGCATGCTCCAGCAGCCAGCTGCAAGCGGCATGGCCGGATTCATGATAGGCAATGACCTTTTTCTCATGTGCAGAGATGATCTTGCTTCGTTTTTCCAAACCGCCAACAATCCGGTCGATGGCATCCATGAAGTCTTGTTTCTGGATCGACTTTTTCTCTTTCCTTGCGGCGATAAGGGCTGATTCATTGCATACGTTGGCAATGTCGGCACCGGAGAAGCCGGGAGTCTGACGAGCCAGAAAATCGACATCTACCTCCATATCAAACTTCAATGGCTTTACGTGGACTTTAAAAATAGCTTTTCTCTCTTCAAGATCGGGGAGCTCAATATAGATTTGGCGGTCGAAACGTCCGGCACGCATCAGGGCCCGGTCAAGGACATCAGCACGGTTGGTGGCCGCAAGGATGATCACACCCGCATTGGTAGCAAATCCGTCCATCTCGGTCAACAGCTGGTTCAGGGTGTTCTCCCGTTCATCGTTGGCCCCGGTCATTTGGTTCCGTCCACGGGCACGACCAACGGCGTCAATCTCATCAATGAAGATGATACAGGGAGCCTTCTCTTTGGCCTGGCGGAAGAGGTCTCGAACGCGTGATGCGCCAACACCCACAAACATCTCCACGAAATCGGATCCGGAGATAGAGAAAAACGGAACTTTTGCCTCACCCGCAACGGCTTTGGCAAGAAGGGTTTTACCGGTACCCGGAGGTCCAACAAGCAGAGCGCCTTTCGGAATTTTCCCGCCGAGTTGAGTATATTTGCCCGGATTCTTAAGGAAGTCGACAATCTCCATCACCTCCACCTTTGCCTCTTCCAATCCGGCTACATCATTGAATGTGACATTTACACTGGTATCCTTATCAAAAAGTTGTGCCTTCGATTTTCCGATATTAAATATCTGCCCGCCGGCACCACCACCGCCACGACTCATGAAACGCATGATCAGGAACCAGGCGCCAATCAGGATTGCAATCGGGATCAGGTAACCCAAAACATTCCCAAAGACATCCTCCCGGGTATCATAGGAAGGGGGATAGGGATATTGCTTTGAGAAGTCTTGCAGTTCATAAGACGAAACACCATACCGAACCATCCGGGCGAGTAGGGTGTCACGGGTATCTCTCAGGAGAGTATTAAAAGAATTGTCAGGCCCAACCTGGTAAAAGAATTGGGGGCTCTGGGAAGAAGAAGAGCCAAACCCTTTTTTATTGAAATCCCTGTAAGCGGTATCAGTTTGTATTTTCTCCTTCTTGATGTAAATTTCAGCTTTTTCTTTGTTGATCACAATGATCTTCTCGACATCTTGATTGACCAGCATCTCTTCAAGGCGGGGCCAGTAAATCTCTTTAACAGGACTATTATAATTAAAATACTGGATGCCAATGAACACGACAGCAAGGATCGCGTAAATCCAGTAAAAGCTGAATTTGAGTTTCCCCTTTTTGCCGGGAGTCAAATTAGGCGGAAGGCCACCTTTTTTCTTCGAATCTGATTCTTTTTCTGCCATTCTGTCTTGCTAACATTCGTTGGAGAACCTCTTTGTCAGGGAGATTCAATCTTCGTTACTTTAGCGTCACCCCACAACTGCTCTAGGTTGTAGAAGGTTCTTCTGGTATCCTGGAAGATATGAACTACCACGCTGAAATAGTCGATCAAAATCCATTCCGCATTCTCAAATCCCTCCCGGTGCCAGGGTGAGTCGCCGCTCTCTTTCTTTACCTCCATGATAACGGCTTCGGCAATCGCTTCAATCTGGTTTCTTGAAGTGCCGTGACAAACTACAAACGCATCACACACAGCGTGTTTCAGCTTTGAGAAGTCAAGCACAACCGGATCTTTTGCTTTCTTGTCAAGCATCCCTTTCAGGATAGCCTGGATAAGGGATTCTGAATTTGGCCTGGGGTCCGCTTTCTTTCTGGGCATGAAGGAGTTTTACAAGCTGCAAAGGTAGTTAAAAGTTTGGTTTGAGGGCATATTTCTGGTAGAACTCATTGATGGCAGCTACAGCTTCTTCGGCTGTATCAACAACGATAAAGAGGTCAAGATCTTCCGGAGAAATATTTTTAGCCTCCAACAATACCTTCTTCATCCAGTCCACAAACCCTTGCCAGTAATCCCTGACTACCAGGATAATAGGAAATGGTGCCAGTTTTTTTGTCTGGATGAGCGTGATGGCCTCCGTAAACTCATCCAGGGTGCCATAGCCTCCTGGAAGGCAGATAAATCCCATCGAATATTTCATGAACATTGTCTTCCGGATAAAGAAATAATCAAAGGTGATCAGCTTGTTGCTGTCGATAAACGGATTGGGCTTTTGTTCGAATGGAAGAGCAATATTCAAACCCACCGATTTACCTCCTGCAAAATGGGCTCCCTTGTTCGCTGCCTCCATGATGCCATGTCCTCCTCCTGTGATGATTCCGTATCCGTTTTTGGTCAGCAGGTAGGCAATCTCCTCTGTGAGTTTATAATATTTGTCATTATCAAGAGTTCTGGCTGACCCAAAGATGGAAACACATGGGCCTATCCTCGTAAGCTTCTCAAACCCTTCCACCATCTCCGACATCACCTTGAGAATCTCCCAGGTGTCATAACTGATGGTCTCCGACCAGGTCTTCTCTTCAAACTTGCTCTTCAGCATTTCAATATCATCGATGTTCATGGCAGTATAAATTTAAGTGAGGCAAATATAGTGAAATGGTGAAATAGTGAAATAGCGAAATTTGTCATTGCGAGGAACGTAGTGACGTGGCAAAGCGAAAAAGCGAATCCGGTATCCGGCATCTGGTATCCGGCATCAATTCACTTCCAGGAATCCCTTCAAATGCAATGCAGTATATCCCTTGCCGGCTTTCACAACCTCTTCGGGTGTGCCCTCTGCAACGATCTTACCTCCACGCTCGCCACCATCGGGACCCAGATCGATGATGTGATCGGATACTTTGATCACCTCCATGTTGTGCTCAATGACCAGTACGGTGTTGCCCTTCCCAACCAGTTTGTTCAGTACACAAAGCAACACTTTCACATCTTCAAAATGCAGTCCGGTTGTTGGTTCGTCCAGGATATACAGCGTGTTACCGGTGTCGTTCTTGGAGAGTTCGGTTGCCAGCTTCACCCGCTGGGCTTCGCCTCCCGACAGGGTAGTTGATTGTTGTCCCAGGGTGATGTATCCCAGTCCAACCTCCTGCAGGGTCTCGATTTTCTTTATAATCATCGGTATCGCTTCAAAGAACTCAACAGCCTGGTTGATGGTCATGTTGAGTATGTCATTGATCGATTTCCCCTTGAACCGTACCTCCAGAGTCTCGCGGTTGTATCGGCGTCCCTGGCAGGTTTCGCAAAGGACATAGACATCCGGGAGGAAATTCATCTCGATTACACGTAAACCGGCACCTTTGCAGGTCTCACAGCGGCCTCCCTTTACATTGAATGAGAATCGTCCGGGTTTGTATCCACGGATCTTCGACTCCGGCAGGATTGCAAACAACTTCCGGATCTCATCAAAAACTTTGGTGTATGTAGCTGGATTTGAACGGGGTGTTCGGCCGATAGGTGACTGGTCAATCTCAATGACCTTATCGATATTATTAATCCCGTCAATCGATTTATACGGTAGTGGTTTCTTATCAGACCTGAAGAAATGCTGACTCAGAATAGGGTAGAGGGTTTCATTGATCAACGAGGATTTTCCGCTACCTGACAGGCCGGTGACACAAACGAGTTTTCCGAGGGGAAGATGCAATGTCAGATGTTTGAGATTATGCCCGGAAGCTCCTTTAAGAGTAAGGATCTTTCCATTCCCTTCACGTCGGATATTTGGTACATTGATCTTTAATCTGCCACTCAGATACTTCCCGGTAAGATGGTCGGTTTGCATGATCTCCTCCGGCGTTCCCTGGGCAACAACCTTTCCGCCATGGATCCCTGCATAAGGACCGATATCAACCACCCAATCGGCATGCAGAATAGTCTCCTGGTCGTGTTCAACTACAATCACTGAGTTGCCGGTATCACGCAAACTCTGCAGTGCCTGGATTAACTTGAGATTGTCGTGCTGGTGAAGGCCGATACTGGGCTCGTCCAGGATGTACAACACCCCAACCAGCTGGGATCCTATCTGGGTAGCCAGCCTGATACGCTGACTCTCGCCACCTGAAAGACTTCTTGCCGGCCGGTTCAGCGTCAGGTAACCGATCCCGACATCCAGAAGAAATTTAATCCTGTTCTGTATCTCCCGGATGATCTCATACGCGATGATTTTTTTCCGTTCATCGAGTCCGTCATGCAACTGTTCAAACCAGGCATGAAGGTTGACCAGGTCTATCCCGGAGAGTTCAGAGATATTTTTATCACCGATTTTAAACCAGAGAGACTCCTTTTTCAACCGGGCTCCCTGGCATTCCGGACAAGGTTTTTTGTTCATGAAGCTGCTTACCCATTTCATGATGCCGGCAGGCGCTGCTTCAGCATGCTGCGAATTGATGAAGCTGATAATCCCTTCAAAATTCAGGGAGTAGGTGGAGGTTACGCCCAGGTAATCATTCTTAACCTTAAATACCTCTTCAGAACCGTATAAAATGACATTGATAGCGTGCTCAGGTATCTCACGTATGGGTGTGTTGATGGTGAATCCGTATTTGTCACCGATGGCCTCAACCTGCTTGAAAATCCAGTTATTCTTATACTCTCCGATGGGAACGATTCCCCCTTTTTTGATGCTTTTGGTCTTATCGGGAATGATCTTTTTCAGATCAATCTCGGAGACCGTTCCCAGACCGTTGCAATGCTGACAAGCGCCGTAAGGTGAGTTAAAGGAGAAGGTGTTGGGTTCAGGTTCATCGTAAGAAATTCCTGTTGTAGGACACATAAGCAACCGGCTGTAATACCGCGTTTCTAATGAATCAACGCAGGAGGTCATCAACTGGTCTTTGCCGTGCTTCATGGCCAATGTTACCGATTGGGCCAGCCGTTTTATCGACTCTTTTTTCACCAGGATCTGGTCGATCAGGATTTCAATATCATGGATTTTGTAACGATCGAGCTGCAAACCGTGAGTGATCTCCCGGATCTCTCCATCCACTCGTACCTTCAGGAATCCTTGTTTCCGGATCTGCTCGAAGAGTTCACGGTAATGACCTTTTCTTCCTTTCACCGCAGGCGCCAGTAGCAGAAGCTCATTACCATGGTGATTGGAGAGGATCAGCTCCACGATCTGTTGTTCGGTATAACGGATCATCTTCTCACCGGTATTATAGGAATAGGCATCGCTGGCGCGGGCAAACAACAGCCTGAGAAAATCATAAATCTCTGTGATTGTCCCAACCGTG
Source organism: uncultured Bacteroidota bacterium (assembly GCA_937900965.1). Classification (GTDB taxonomy): domain Bacteria; phylum Bacteroidota; class Bacteroidia; order Bacteroidales; family FEN-979; genus QYOJ01. The sequence continues at coordinate 40,908 of CALCGJ010000288.1, forward strand.
GAACGTGGGTTCCGGCTGGCAGCCTTCTGTTCGATGGAGATGACCGGACTCAGTCCGTTGATCTTGTCTACATCAGGGCGTTCAAGGTTTCCGATAAATTGCCGGGCATAGGCGGAGAAGGTCTCAACATAGCGTCGTTGGCCTTCGGCATAAATCGTGTCAAAAGCAAGTGAAGATTTGCCACTTCCGCTCAATCCGGTTACGACAACAAGTTTGTTCCGGGGAATGGTGACATCGATATTTTTCAGGTTGTGAACCCGTGCTCCATAAATCTCCAGCTGCTCTTCCACGTTCTCTTCCTCGTTTGCTTAGTTTATCTCGTTAATCTTCAGCGTATCGTGGAAAAAAGTCTCTGAAGGTTTCCTGTCCGAGTAGGTCGATACCAGCATCGCATCTTTCTCTGGTAGTGTCAGGATGTAGGTACGGCGCGACTTATTCGGAAGAGAGTAATCATGGATCCAGGGATTGAATTCCCGGAGAATACGGTAAGTCAGCCCTCTTTCCCTTGCAAATTCAGGGAGATCCTCAACAGTCGTATCAACCACAATCGTGTAGGTTTTAATGGGTGGATAGAAATCAGACTCCTTCATATAAAAGCCATAGTTCGTAGGATGTTCCCAGATCTCTTTGGCAGCAAGGATGCGGTAGATATACCGGGCGGTCTCTTCGTTCAGGTAAAGGTCATAGTAATTGGTGACCTTCTGGTTCCGTACTGCTCGCTCCAGGCCGTTGAATCCCCGGTTGTAGGAAGCTGCGGCAAGGGTCCAGTCGCCAAATGAGTCGTGCGCCTCCTGCAGATACTTGCATGCAGCCTCAGTTGCTTTGATCAGGTTGTACCGTTCATCAATCTTTGAGTTTACCTCCAGGCCATATTCCCGGCCGGTCGAAGTCAGGAACTGCCACACACCTTCGGCGCCGGCCGGCGAAGTGGCATTCCCAAGGTTACTTTCTGCAATGGCCAGGAACTTGAAGTCGTCCGGGATGTTGTTCTTTTTCAGGATTGGTTCAATAATCGGAAAATACCGGTGTGCCCGCTTAAACATCTGTTGTGTGGTGGAGTGCATGAAGGTAAAAGCCAGGATCTCCCTGTCAAGACTCTCACGCACAAGCAAATCATGTAACGGGACTCTCTCTCCGGCAAAATCAGCCTTCTCAGGAAGCTCCGGAGTAAAAATTTTATAATGCCGTTTAAACGCTCCCCGATAATCCCGGTCACTGTCATTTTTATCAGGCCTGGCAAAAATGAAAACACCCGCCACTCCAACAATCACAATCATCAGAAAAATATATTGAATGATTCGTCTACTCATAAAATTCAAATTTTACCACCAAAACACCTCTCGTACAGCCGCAATTTATTGCGGCTCCGTCTAAAACCTGCTCTCAAACTCTCTGAACATTGGCGCCACCTCATCTTTAGGTGAAACTACCGGGTCTTTGATATCCCAATCAATGCCGAGGGCCGGATCATTCCACCGGATAGCCCCTTCCGACTCTTTGTTGTATGCATTCGTACACTTGTAGAAGAAAGTCGTATCATCTTCAAGAGTTAGAAAGCCGTGCGCAAACCCGACAGGGATCCAGTACATCCATTTGTTCTTCCCTGATAAAACGATGGAAGACCATTTTCCGTATGTGGGCGATTCCCTCCGGATATCCACCGCCACATCCAGCACCGATCCACGCATCACGCGCACCAGCTTCCCCTGGGCAAACGGAGGATTCTGGAAGTGTAATCCACGCAATACCCCTCTCTTCGACTTCGATTCATTATCCTGCACAAAAGTCACATCGATCCCATGTGCGAGAAACTTCTCCCTGTTATAAGACTCAAAGAAGTAGCCCCGCTCATCCTCAAACACATCTGGCTTGATGATCAGCAGTCCGGCTAAAGGGGTTTTGATGATTTCCATAAATGCTAGATGCTAGATCCTGGATCCTGGATCCTGGATATTTGATTCATTTACTACTTTATTTCCATTTTGTTACCTCCCTACCTCCCTACCTCCCAACTTCCCTACCTCCCAACTTCCCTCATACCCTCATACTCTCACACCCTCATACATTAAAGGTGCACGCATTCCCCGTAAGCCTGCGCCACTGCCTCCATAATCGCTTCCGACATGGTGGGGTGGGGGTGAACAGCTTCGATGATCTCTTTACCGGTAGTCTCCAGTTTGCGGGCAACCACAACTTCAGCAATCAACTCGGTAACATTGTCACCAATAAGATGAGCGCCCAGCCATTCACCGTATTTCGCATCAAAGATGACCTTCACGAAGCCTTCCCTGGCTCCTGCAGCAGTTGCTTTCCCGGATGCCGTAAAGGGGAATTTTCCAACGCGTATTTCGTATCCCGCATCTTTGGCTTGTTGTTCGGTCATACCAACAGAAGCAATTTCCGGACTGGTATACGTACAGGCTGGTATGTTGCCATAATCCATGGCTTCAACATCTTTCCCGGCAATCTTCTCAACACAGATGATACCCTCATGGGATGCAACGTGCGCCAGGGCAGGACCATGAACAATGTCTCCAATAGCATAATATCCCTCCACATTCGTCTTGTAGAAATCATCAACCAGGACTTTCCCTTTATCGGTTTTGATTCCAACCTCTTCCAGTCCAATCCCTTCGATGTTGGTAGCGACACCAACTGCACTCAGCACCACTTCAGCCTCAATCACCTCTTCGCCCTTCTTTGTCGTGACCATCACCTTGCAAAGTTTCCCTTTGGTATTAACCGATTCCACATTTGCGCCAAGCATAACGGTCATACCTGCTTTTTTAAACTCACGGGCAAGTGTTTTCGATACCTC
>CALCGJ010000289.1 GCA_937900965.1 uncultured Bacteroidota bacterium
TGTTTGATCAATGGTTTCAGCAGGTCAAAGGGAATGTTGTATTGAAGCAGCAGCTCCTCAGAAATGGTATAGAGGTAGTTGGTGAAATTTCCTGCAAATACGGCAGTCAGGTGAAGAATCTCCCGTTGCCCCGAGCTGATGACATTGACATTTGAACTTAACTTTTCAGCCATTCCTACCAGTGTGCGTTCAACATCAGGATGATTGGCTTCCACACAAACCGGTATGCTGTCGAAAGAGATTCGTTTCCCTTTCCGAAATGTTTGCAGTGGGTAGAGGACCCCGGTTTTCTCCGAAGTATGCTGCAGGGCCTCCATTCCAACAGATCCGGAAGTATGGACTACAATCCCTTTTCGAACCCTCAGGCGGAAGGCTATCTCAGGAATAGCTGTATCGCTGAGAGCCAGAATATAGAGATCGGCATCCGGTTGAATCTGATTCAATGATGAGGTATAGCTTGCACCTACCAGGCGGGCAAGTTGCTTGCCCTCCTCTTCTGTTCTGTTGAAGATTTGAACCACAGAGAATCCTTTTCTGACAAGGGCTTTAGATAGGTGCGTTGCCACATTTCCAGCTCCAAAAAGGACGATATGTTTAATTTGGTCCATATAGTATAGCAGAACGAAAGTATAAAAAAAAGTGATGAGATCCGATCAAACAATAAAAAGCAGGGACAGATAAAACTAATGTAGGGGCGACCTGGCAGGTCGCCCCTACAACAAAACATTATTATTCGGATAAAAATATGTCAGGCCTGCGCAGTAGGAGTGCCAATATTATAAGGCATCTCTCCACCAACGTCCTTGATCTCCCCATGGATTGCCTCAAACTTGCTGATGTTATCTTTGAGCGCTTTATAAAGGCGCTTTGCATGTTGCGGCGTTAAGATAATTCTCGATTTAACTTTTGCTTTCGGAATACCTGGCATCATCTTCACAAAATCCACGATAAACTCTGAGGGAGAGTGAGTGATTATGGCCAGGTTCGAATAGATACCTTCGCCAACCTCATCTGTGAGCTCAATGTTGAGCTGTTGTTGCGGGTTTGTTTTCTCTTGCATCTTGTTTATTTTTAATCTTCTTCTTTGGAAGCCAATAGGTTTTCATACTCCTCCTTACTACCAACTATCATTTCCTCATAATCAGGCAGCCCGGTACCTGCAGGAATTAAATGACCAACGATCACATTTTCCTTCAATCCGGCCAATCCATCCTGACGGGCATTAATGGCAGCCTGAGTCAGTACTTTGGTAGTTTCCTGGAAGGAGGCTGCCGAGATCCAACTCTTTGTCTGGAGAGATGCACGTGTGATTCCCTGCAATACCTGACGGGCTGTTGCGGGCTTGGCATCACGGGCATCCACTAACTTCATGTCCTTCCGTTTCAAATGCGAAATTTCGTCCCTGAGTTTTCTGGCACTAATAATCTGGCCGGGCTTAAATGTTTGTGAATCGCCCGGATCCTCTACCACCTTCTTCCCATAGATCCAGTCGTTTTCATCCTGAAAGTCAATCTTGTTGACAAGTTCGCCTTCAAGGAAGCGGCTATCTCCAGGATCTTCCACATCCACTTTCCGCATCATCTGACGAACAATTGTCTCAAAATGCTTGTCGTTGATTTTCACTCCCTGTAAACGATATACCTCCTGGATCTCGTTCACGATATATTCCTGAACCTTCATCGGACCCTTGATAGCCAGAATGTCACTGGGTGTCATAGCGCCATCAGAAAGTGGCGTTCCTGCTTTCACGTAGTCGTTCTCCTGTGCGAGAATCTGCTTTGAAGTAGGTACCAGGTAGCGTTTTTCCTCGCCGGTTTTCGAAGTGATGATCACTTCGCGGTTACCTCTCTTCAGTTTCTTGGCAAAAGAGACAACACCATCGATCTCGGAAACGATTGCCGGATCTGAAGGGTTCCTTGCTTCGAAGAGCTCAGTAACACGCGGAAGACCACCGGTGATGTCACCAGCCTTTCCAACAGCTCTCGGAATCTTAACAAGTGTAGTACCGCCTTTGATCTTTGCATTGTTTTCCACCATGATATGTGAGCCCACGGGAAGGTCATATATTTTGAGGATCTCTCCTTTGGCATCGACGATATTGATAGCCGGATTTTTGGCTTTCTGACGTGATTCGATGATAACCTTCTCGTTAAATCCAGTCTGATCGTCAGATTCAACCCGGTAAGTCACCCCTTCAAGGATACTCTCAAAGCTCACTTTCCCTGCTACTTCCGAAAGGATCAATGCGTTGTATGGATCCCAGTCACTAATCAGGGCACCCTTCTCCAGGTCAGCGCCATTCTTATAATAGAGTCGAGCTCCATATGGAATGTGTGAAGAGGTCAGTGCTATCCGTGTGGTTTTATCCACGATTCTCATTTCTGCTGCCCGACCAATCACAATCTCATAAGGGTCACCCGTCTCCGGAGTAAACGGTAGAGATCTGAGTTCCTCAATCTCGAGCAAACCGTTGTATTTAGCCTGAATCCGCGAAGCGCTGGTTATGTTTACTCCAGCCACACCCCCTACGTGGAACGTACGCAGGGTGAGCTGTGTTCCGGGCTCTCCAATCGATTGTGCGGCGATTACTCCAACAGCTTCTCCTTTTTCGACCAAACGACCAGTTGCCAGGTTTCGTCCATAACATCTTGTACAAACGCCCTTTTTTGATTCACATGTCAATACAGAGCGGATCTCAACACCTTCAATCGGGGAGTTCTCAATAACCATCGCCACCTCTTCGGTAATCTCCTCTCCCGCACCGATGATCAGATCACCTAACTGGGGATGATATATATCATGCAGGGTCACACGTCCAAGGATCCGGTCGTACAAAGTTTCAACAACCTCTTCCTGCTTCTTAAGTATCGAGATGGTTAAACCTCTTAGAGTACCGCAGTCTTCTTCAGAAATAATCACATCCTGGGCAACATCCACCAAACGACGGGTCAGATATCCGGCATCAGCCGTTTTCAGCGCGGTATCGGCCAAACCTTTACGCGCACCGTGAGTAGAAATAAAGTACTCAAGTACGGAAAGGCCTTCCTTAAAGTTGGAGAGGATCGGGTTTTCAATAATCTCACCGCCACCAGCGCCGGATTTTTGAGGTTTGGCCATCAGACCACGCATTCCGCATAACTGACGAATCTGCTCTTTGGAACCACGGGCCCCCGAATCGAGCATCATGTATACCGGATTCATGCCCTGTTTGTCATTCGATAGCTGGTTCATCAGGGTAATGGTCAGCTTGGAGTTTGTATGTGTCCAGATGTCGATAATCTGGTTATAACGTTCGTTGTTAGTGATAAATCCCATGTTGTAGTTTCCTACCACCTCATCTACTTCGGTCATGGCGTCCTCGATCAGACTCTCCTTGATCTCGGGGACAATAACATCATCAAGGTTAAACGAGAGTCCCCCCCTGAATGCCATGGTAAATCCAAGATCTTTGATATCGTCAAGGAACTGGGCTGTGTTAGCTGTTCCCGTTTTTTTAAGGATTGATCCAATGATGTCGCGAAGCGCTTTCTTCGTCAGGAGCTGGTTGATATACCCGTACTCTTTAGGTACAACCTGGTTAAAGATCACCCTCCCAACGGTCGTCTCAATGATTTTTATCACAGGCTTGCCATCCTCAACAGTGTTGATCCTTACATTGACAACAGCATGGAGGTCAGCACGTTTTTCATTATGGGCAATGATTACCTCTGCAGGGGAGTAGAAAGTCATCCCCTCTCCGGGAACCGGCTCATCCTTCGTGCTGACACGTGCTTTGGTCATGTAATACAGACCCAGGACCATATCCTGTGAAGGCACCGAAATCGGAGCTCCGTTAGCTGGATTGAGGATATTGTGTGATGCAAGCATCAGCAACTGAGCCTCCAGAATAGCCGCATGTCCCAGTGGAACATGTACCGCCATCTGGTCACCATCGAAGTCGGCATTAAAAGCTGTACAAACAAGAGGGTGAAGCTGGATGGCTTTTCCCTCTATCAGTTTGGGCTGGAAGGATTGAATCCCAAGCCTGTGAAGTGTGGGAGCCCTGTTCAGTAATACCGGATGTCCTTTCAGGATGTTCTCCAGTATATCCCATACAACCGGATCTTTCCGGTCGACAATCTTCTTGGCAGATTTCACAGTTTTAACAATCCCTCGCTCCAGCATCTTCCTGATAATGAAAGGCTTGAAAAGCTCCGAAGCCATATCTTTAGGGATTCCGCACTCGTTCAGTTTCAGCTCTGGTCCAACCACAATGACCGAACGGCCTGAGTAGTCAACACGTTTCCCGAGCAAGTTCTGACGAAACCGTCCCTGTTTCCCTTTCAAACTATCACTGAGGGATTTGAGGGCCCTGTTCGATTCAGTTTTTACAGCACTTGCTTTACGGGAATTATCCAGCAATGAATCGACTGCTTCCTGCAACATTCGTTTTTCGTTGCGAAGAATCACATCCGGAGCTTTGATCTCTATTAACCTTTTCAGACGGTTGTTACGAATAATCACCCGGCGGTAGAGATCGTTCAGGTCAGAAGTGGCAAATCGCCCGCCGTCAAGTGGGACTAAAGGCCGAAGCTCGGGTGGTATAACAGGGACCACCTTCACAATCATCCATTCCGGACGATTTTCCAACCTTTTCTGAGCATCCCGAAAAGCCTCAAATACCTGGAGCCGTTTTAAAGCTTCAGCTTTACGCTGTTGTGAAGTTTCAGTATTGGCTTTGTGCCTCAAATCAAATGATTCTTTGTCAAGATCAAGCCTTGCCAGCAAATCACAAAGCGCTTCTGCTCCCATTTTGGCAATGAATTTATTGGGATCAGCGTCATCCAGGTGCTGGTTTTCCTGAGGGATCCTTTCGAGGATGTCAAAATATTCTTCCTCTGAAAGAAAATCGAGGTAGTTGATGCTCTCCTCCTTTAGGATACCCGGGTTGATGACCACATATTTTTCATAATAGATGATCGTCTCCAATTTTTTGGTGGGTAATCCCAGCAGGGAGCCTATCTTATTTGGTAGTGACCGGAAAAACCAGATGTGGGCAACTGGTACCACTAACTGAATATGGCCCATCCGTTCGCGTCGAACCTTCTTCTCCGTAACTTCTACACCGCAACGATCGCAAACTATTCCTTTATATCTGATTCTCTTATATTTACCGCAATGACACTCCCAATCTTTGACCGGTCCGAAGATCCGTTCGCAAAATAAACCATCACGTTCGGGTTTATATGTCCGGTAGTTGATGGTTTCGGGTTTCAGTACTTCACCGCTTGACAGCTCCAGGATCTTCTCGGGAGATGCAAGGCTGACAGTAATACTTGAGAAACCGCTGGTGACTGGTCCGTCTTTTCTATAAGCCATATGGTTGTTGATTGACGATTTTAAAACTAAATGTTAACTTACTGATCCGTTAATCGAAGGTGACATTGAGCCCAAGTCCCCGTAACTCATGAATCAGTACATTGAAGGATTCAGGGATTCCCGATACCGGCATATTATCCCCTTTCACGATCGCTTCATAAGCCTTTGCACGACCAATGACATCATCTGATTTGACTGTTTGGATCTCAAGAAGAATATTGGCAGCGCCAAAAGCCTCTAATGCCCAAACTTCCATCTCCCCAAAACGCTGGCCTCCAAACTGGGCTTTTCCACCAAGAGGTTGCTGCGTAATGAGTGAGTAAGGCCCGATAGAACGGGCATGCATCTTGTCATCCACCATGTGGTGTAGCTTCATGATATAAATATAACCTACAGTGGTTGGCTGATCAAAGCGGTCACCGCTGAGACCGTCATAGAGATATACTTTCCCGTTTTCGGGAAGATTTGCCTGACGCAGGTATGCATTGATCTGGTCCTGTGTTGCACCGTTGAAGATTGGTGAGGTGAACCGCATATCGAGCTTCTTGCCGGCCCATCCAAGGATGGTTTCATAAATCTGTCCCAGGTTCATCCGGGAGGGTACTCCCAGCGGGTTAAGAACAATATCGACCGGTGTTCCATCTTCCAGGAAAGGCATATCTTCTTCTCTAACGATCCTGGCCACAATCCCTTTGTTTCCATGACGACCAGCCATCTTATCCCCGACTTTCAGCTTCCTCTTCTTGGCAATATATACTTTTGCCATCTGCACAATCCCGGCTGGCAGGTCATCGCCCACCATAGAAGTAAATTTAATCCGATTGTATTGTCCCAGCAACTCTTTATGCTTGATAATGAAGTTGTTGATCAATACCTTGATCATCTCGTTCCTCTCCTTGTCGGTGGTCCATTTATTCGGATTTACAGTATTGAAATCGATGTCAGTAAGGACTTTGAGAGTGAATTTGGTACCTTTGGATACGATTTCTGTTTTGAAGTTGTTGTAAACTCCCTGAGATATCTTCCCATTAACCATCACTCCGAGCTTTTCTACAAGGATGGTCTTCAACTTGAACTCCTCCTTGTGAAACTCTTCATCGATTTTCTTCAGATCATCCTTCTCTTTTACTTTGGCTTTCCTGTCCTTTATAATTCTGGAGAAAAGTTTTTTCTGAATAACAACACCCTTCATAGAGGGAGGTGCCTTCAGTGATGCGTCCTTCACATCACCGGCTTTATCGCCGAAAATAGCCCGAAGCAGTTTCTCTTCAGGGGTAGGATCGCTCTCACCTTTCGGCGTGATCTTCCCGATAAGGATATCTCCTTCATTTACTTCAGCTCCAATCCTGATCAACCCGTTCTCGTCCAGATCTTTTGTAGCTTCAGCGCTAACATTAGGAATATCGTTGGTAAGTTCTTCTACACCTCGTTTCGTGTCACGAACTTCCAGAGTAAACTCTTCAATATGGATAGAGGTAAAAATGTCCTCTTTCACCACCTTTTCGGAGATCACAATAGCATCCTCAAAATTGTATCCTTTCCAGGGCATGAAGGCAACCATAAGATTACGGCCAAGAGCCAATTCTCCATCCTGGGTAGCATATCCTTCGCAAAGAACCTTACCCTTTGTTACTTTATCTCCCTGCCTTACGATTGGTCTAAGGTTGATGCATGTATTCTGGTTGGTTCTGGCAAATTTGGTGAGCTGGTAACGTTTATAATCGTCATCAAAACTGACCATCCGCTCCTTCTCATCACGGTTGTATTTAATTACAATCTCGTTGGCATCAACACTTTCAACCACACCATCACCTTCGGCGTTTATCAGAACGCGTGAGTCGGTAGCTACCATTCCTTCGATCCCGGTACCCACAATGGCTGCTTCCGGATTCAGTAGTGGAACGGCCTGGCGCATCATGTTGGAACCCATAAGGGCACGGTTTGCATCATCGTGCTCCAGGAATGGAATCAGCGAAGCAGCGATAGAAGCAATCTGGTTCGGCGCAACATCGATAAGGTCAACCTTTGTCCTGTCAATAATAGGATAATCAGCCAGGTATCGCACCTTTACCCGTTCTTCAACTAAAATACCATCCTCGCCGATAGGTGTGCTTGCCTGAGCAATAATCTTATTTTCTTCCTCTTCCGCAGTCAGGTAGAGAGGATCTTCATTAAATGAAACCTTTCCTTCTATGACTTTTCTATAAGGAGTTTCAATGAAACCAAGCCGGTCGATCTTAGCATAAACACACAAAGATGAGATAAGACCGATGTTCGGACCTTCCGGGGTTTCGATCGTACAGAGGCGTCCATAGTGTGTATAGTGCACGTCGCGAACCTCAAACCCTGCACGTTCACGCGAGAGACCTCCGGGCCCAAGCGCTGAGATACGGCGTTTATGTGTTAACTCGGCAAGAGGGTTTGTTTGATCCATGAACTGCGACAGCTGGTTGGTCCCAAAGAAAGTATTGATCACGGAAGAGAGTGTCTTCGCATTGATCAGGTCCGTTGGAGTAAAAACCTCGTTATCGCGGACATTCATCCGTTCCCGGATTGTCCTGGCCATCCTCGACAAACCAACACCAAATTGGTTGAACAACTGTTCACCAACCGTACGTACACGGCGATTGCTGAGGTGGTCGATATCGTCGATCTCGGCTTTTGAGTTCACCAGCTCAATCAGGTACTTGATAATTGAGATGATATCTTCCTTAGTCAAGACCTTCGTCTCCATCGGAGTATTCATATTCAGTTTCCGATTGATCCGGTACCGACCTACATCTCCCAGGTCATAGCGTTTATCAGAGAAAAAGAGTTTATCAATAATCCCTCTGGCTGTCTCTTCATCCGGTGGCTCCGCGTTACGCAGCTGACGATAAATGAACTCAACAGCCTCTTTTTCAGAATTTGCCGGGTCTTTCTGGAGAGTATTGAAGATAATGGAGTAGTCGTTAATAAGAGAATCTTTGGTATGGATCAGGATCGTTTTAATGCCTGCATCCACAATTATATCTATATGTTCATTCTCCAGGATTGTCTCGCGCTCGATAATTACTTCGGTTCGCTCAATTGAAACAACTTCACCGGTATCTTCATCAACAAAGTCTTCAATCCATGTTCTAACAACCCGGGCAGCCAGTTTGGAGCCCACCAATTTTTTAAGGGCAGCTTTGCTCACCTTTACTTCATGTGCAAGGTTGAAAATTTCCAGGATATCTTTATCTGTTTCGAATCCAATAGCACGTAATAATGTAGTAACCGGCAACTTCTTTTTCCGGTCGATGTAAGCATACATTACATTATTGATATCTGTGGTGAACTCGATCCAGGAGCCTTTGAACGGGATGATCCGGGCTGAGTAAAGCTGAACACCATTAGCATGGTAGCTGGTACTGAAAAAGACACCGGGTGAGCGGTGAAGCTGGGAGACTATCACCCGTTCGGCACCATTGACAACAAAGGTTCCTCTTGGGGTCATATAAGGAATCATCCCCAGGTATACATCCTGAATGATGGTCTCAAAATCTTCGTGCTCCGGATCGGTACAAAATAGTTTTAATTTGGCTTTCAGCGGAACGCTGTAAGTCAGCCCACGTTCAATGCACTCCTCAATGGAGTACCTGGGCGGATCGATGAAGTAGTCCTGAAACTCCAGGACAAAGTTATTTCGTGCATCCGAGATTGGGAAATTTTCTGAGAATACCTTGAAAAGACCTTCATTGATCCGGTTCTCAGGATTGGTTTCGAGTTGAAAGAAATCCTTAAAAGATTGTATCTGAACATCAAGAAAATCGGGGTATTCAGCCTGAATCTTAGCAGATGCAAAACTGATTTTTTGAATTTTGTTTAGAGCCAAGGTCTTTATGGTTTATGTCCCGGTTAAGAGGGACAGGTTAAGAAACTAATTTAACTTTCAATATAAACAAGTTATAGACCTCCCCCTTTTTCAGGGAAAGTCTATAACTAATTAGGAATGAGAAAGTATAGTCTACTTAATTTCAACCTCTGCACCTGCCTCTGTTAGTTGGTTCATCAATGCTTGTGCTTCATCTTTTGTAACACCTTCTTTGATTGCCTTGGGTGCAGCATCTACTAGTTCTTTCGATTCTTTGAGACCCAGACTGGTTAACTCTTTAACCAGTTTCACAACAGCCAGCTTGGCTTGTCCAGGGTGGATCAGTACCACGTCAAACGCGGTCTGCTCTTCTGCTTCAGCACCGCCTTCAGCAGCAGCACCAGGAGCAGCAATAGCTACAGCAGCTGCTGCAGGTTCGATACCATATTCATCTTTCAGGATCGCTGCCAGTTCATTGACCTCTTTAACGGTCAGGTTAACTAACTGTTCAGCAAAAGCTTTTAAGTCTGCCATTTCAATTGTTGTTTTGGTTTCCGGTCTTTCCGGACGGTTTATAATTCTTGTTGTTTACTCAATGATTACTCGGGTCTTTCTGATAACGTTTTTACGATGCCCGAGAGATTAGTTCCACCTGATTGCAATGCCGATATGACTCTCTGAGCAGGAGATTGCAAAAGAGCAATCAGATCTGCAATCAGTTCGTTCCTCGATTTGAAATTCACCAGGGTGTCTAGTTGATCGTCTCCTATATATATATTCTCCTCCACCCAGGCTCCTTTGAGCACGGGTTTGGGAGATTTCTTCCGGAACTCCTTGATCAGTTTAGCAGGGTCGTTGGGGACATCTGAAAACATGATCGAGGTAGAGCCGTTGAGAATACTGTAAAAAGGTTCAAAGTCCTTACCGCTTTTCTCCATTGCTTTCTTGAGGAGAGTATTCTTGATCATCTGCAGCTTGACATTGCGTTTGAAGCAAAGTCGCCGTAGATTGCCAGAAGTCGCCACATTCAAATCGGAGATATCGGTAAGGTAAAATATATTGGCCTCATCAAGCTTCTCAACCATAGAATCGATTAACTGATTTTTTTCTTCTTTTTTCATGATTGATAATTCAGTTTACTGAAATATTAAGCCGTAACAGATTTGGGTTCCACCTGCACACCTGGACTCATTGTACTTGAGATATAAATACTTCTCACATAAGTCCCTTTTGCAGAAGCAGGCTTCAATTTGACTACGGTATTGATAAGCTCCTTGGCGTTCTCTTCAATTTTGCCTGGTTCAAACGAAACCTTGGCAACTGAAGCATGGATGATGCCAAATTTGTCTACTTTAAAATCGATCTTCCCGGCTTTTACATCCTGGACAGCTTTTCCAACCTCCATTGTAACAGTTCCGGTTTTCGGGTTAGGCATCAGCCCGCGTGGACCCAGGATCTTTCCTAAGGCACCTACTTTGGCCATGACGCTGGGCATGGTAATGACTACGTCAATATCAGTCCAACCACCCTTAATCTTAGTAACATATTCATCCAATCCCACAAAGTCAGCGCCAGCCGCCAGGGCCTCTTCTTCTTTGTCGGGAGTACACAACACCAGCACCCGGATAGTTTTCCCGGTTCCGTGAGGAAGCGTCACGGTACCACGAACCATTTGGTTTGCCTTACGGGGATCTACGCCCAGGCGGATGTCAATATCAATTGAGGAATCAAATTTCGTTGCGGTAATGTCTTTGACAATCCCTATTGCATCGTTCAGTGAGTAAATAGCTTCTTGGTCATATTTCTCAAAAGCCACTTTCCTCTTCTTTGTCAACTTGGTCATATGCGTTTTATTGAATATTTTTTTTGCCCTGTGGATTAATTAGTTGGAAATGTACCTGATACGGTGATGCCCATGCTACGTGCAGTTCCGGCCACCATCCTCATGGCTGATTCGACGGTAAAGGCATTGAGGTCAACCATCTTGTCTTCAGCGATCTGCTTTACCTGGTTCCAGGAGACAGCTGCCACTTTGACACGGTTTGGTTCTGCCGAGCCTTTCTGCAATTTCACAACTTCCATGAGTTGAACCGCTACAGGGGGAGTTTTGATGATGAAATCAAACGACTTATCGCGGTATACAGTTATGATAACAGGAATGACTTTCCCTCCTTTGTCTTGAGTACGAGCGTTAAACTGCTTGCAGAACTCCATGATATTCACACCCTTGGCTCCCAAAGCAGGGCCGACGGGTGGAGATGGATTAGCAGAACCACCCTTGATCTGCAACTTGATTAATCCAGAAATTTCTTTTGCCATTTGTCTTTTGTTATTGGTGAGTCGCAGCATGCTGCGACTTTACTATTCCTATCCTGAGTTGTGTTGAATCACGCCTCTTCTACTCTTTCTGAACCTGCATGAAGCCAAGTTCGAGAGGGGTTTTCCGTCCGAATATCTTGACCATCACTTTCAACTTTTTCTTCTCTTCGTTGATCTCTTCAATCACACCGCTGAAGCTGTTGAAAGGACCGTCGACAACAGTGACAGTCTCGCCAACGATATAGGGAATGTTGACCTCTTCACCCTGCTCTGACAACTCATCAAATTTCCCTAACAATCGTTTTACCTCAGAAGGTCGTAACGGATGAGCGGCCCCTTTCGCACCAAGAAACCCCAGAACTCCGGGAACGTTTCGTATGATATGCGGAACTTCACCGACCAGAATGGCTTCGATGAGCACATACCCGGGATAATAGTTCCGTTCTTTACTCACTTTCTTCCCGTTACGGATCATGTAAACTTTTTCAGTGGGAATCAGAATCTGGGTAATGTAATCCTGAAGGTTGTGATTGGCAATCTCGGTTTCGAGATAATGCTTCACCTTCTTTTCATTCCCACTAATGGCTCTGACAACGTACCACTTTTTATCCTGTTCAATCATGCCTTCGGTGCAATTGTATCAACGTGTAGAATCCTGTAAAATCTTAGATAAATCTTCCTAGGATGGCTAGAAAAGCTTATAAAACTGTGTTAAAATGTTTCGGAAGACTTCGTCCATCGCAAATACAACCAGGGCAATAATGAGAGATGCCACAGATACTACGATTGCGCTGCTCTGCAACTCTGACCATGTTGGCCAGGAAGCTTTATGGACCAGCTCATCATAGGCCTCTTTAATATAGGTAACCACTTTAAACTTAGCCATTTATCTAAATATTTGCACGGGTGGTAGGATTTGAACCCACAGCCTACGGTTTTGGAGACCGCCACTCTACCAATTGAGCTACACCCGTGTGCAATTAATCTTTAATTCAAAACGTTGATCAGTCAAGGATCTCTGTTACCTGACCTGCACCAACCGTACGTCCACCTTCACGAATTGCGAAACGCAGACCTTTACTCATGGCGATCTCGGAGATCAGGTTCACTTCAATACCAAGGTTATCACCAGGCATGACCATCTCAACACCTTCGGGAAGCATAATTTCACCCGTTACATCAGTTGTTCTGAAATAAAACTGAGGGCGGTATCTGTTATGGAATGGCGTATGACGGCCACCTTCTTCTTTCTTCAGGATATAAACCTGTGCCATGATGTGTTTGTGTGGGGTGATGGATCCGGGCTTAGCAATAACCATACCACGGCGAATCTCATCTTTGTCGATCCCGCGAAGTAGCAAACCAGCGTTGTCACCAGCTTCTCCTCTGTCGAGAATCTTGCGGAACATCTCCACTCCGGTTACAACTGATTTCAGCTTTTCGGCACCCATCCCGATGATATCTACAGGATCGCCAGTATTGATTACTCCGGTTTCAATTCTGCCGGTAGCAACGGTTCCGCGACCTGTGATTGAGAATACGTCTTCAACCGGCATCAGGAATGGTTTTTCAACATCACGGACAGGCAGCGGGATATATTCATCCACAGCAGTCATAAGTTCCATGATCTGGCCAACCCATTCAGCCTCTTTATTCAATCCACCAAGTGCAGATCCGCGTACGATTGGAGTCTCGTCGCCATCAAAACCATAAAAGGTCAGAAGCTCACGAATTTCCATCTCCACGAGGTCGAGAAGTTCAGGATCGTCAACCATATCACACTTGTTCATGAAAACCACCATACGGGGAACACCTACCTGACGTGCCAGGAGGATGTGCTCACGGGTTTGGGGCATCGGACCGTCAGTAGCAGCAACAACCAGAATTGCACCGTCCATCTGGGCAGCACCGGTAACCATATTTTTGATATAGTCAGCGTGTCCCGGACAGTCAACGTGTGCATAGTGACGATTAGCTGTTGAATACTCGATGTGTGCGGTGTTGATTGTAATCCCTCTCTCCTTCTCTTCAGGAGCATTGTCGATGGAATCAAAGGACCGGTATTCGGATAAACCTGCATCTGCCAGTACCAATGTAATAGCAGCTGTTAACGTAGTTTTACCATGGTCAATGTGCCCGATTGTTCCAACATTAACGTGCGGTTTTGTACGTTCGAATTTTGCTTTTGCCATTTTGAATTAAAGTTTAATTACGTGATTTTTTGATTAATTGCAAGATTTTTGAGCCTTTGAGCAGAATTGAACTGCTGACCCCTTCCTTACCAAGGAAGTGCTCTACCCCTGAGCTACAAAGGCTTTCGTTAATCCCCCGGACAACATCCGGGTTTAGGTGAAAGCCCGGTTAATGGCCCAGGATTGAGCGGAAGACGGGGCTCGAACCCGCCACCTGAAGCTTGGAAGGCTTCCGCTCTACCAAATGAGCTACTTCCGCAAATCAGATGGTGAAGTGATGAGATGGTGATATGGTGTATTAAAAAGATACTATTTCACCATTTCACTATTTCACTATTTCACCATTTTCTCTGGTGGGGAGAGGAGGATTCGAACCTCCGAAGGCTTAGCCAACAGATTTACAGTCTGCCCCATTTGACCGCTCTGGTATCTCCCCATGAGCCGATGGACGGACTCGAACCGCCGACCAGCTGATTACAAATCAGCTGCTCTACCAGCTGAGCTACATCGGCGTATGTTGCCTACTCATGTTGTACAGCCACGGTTAACCGCGGCTCTACAGATATTTCAATGAACTAATATCATATATAAAAAACAGTCCTTCACGAAAAAGGACTGCAAAAGTATAAATAATTCGAAAATTATCAAAGAGTTTTCTGAAAATTCGTCATTTATTATTTGCCTCTTTGCTTCTCCTTGTACTTTCTTAACTGCCTGCGCAGGACATCTGTGGCCATGGAGACTGACTCTTCAAATGTTTTAGCCTCCTTTACCACAAACAAGTCATTCCCTTTGATCATCAATCTAATCTCAGCAATTTTATTTTCCGGGACGTCATTGTTATCAACTTTTAACTTTACCTCTGCACCGATTACACCTTCGTAAACCGATGGTAATTTAGCAAGCTTGTCTTTGACGAAAGATTCTAGTTTTTTATCGGCTTTAAAATGTACAGAGTTAATAATCAAATTCATATCACCTCCTTTTTTAGTTAAGCTTTTGGATGAGCTTGTTGATATATACGTTTAAGTTTCTCAATTTCATTGTGGGTATAAACCTGCGTGGCTGCCAGACTGCTGTGTCCGAGCAGCTCTTTTACTGCATTCAGCTCCGCTCCATTATTTAACAGGTGGGTTGCAAATGTATGCCGGAGCACATGTGGGCTTCTCCTGGTGAGCGTTGAAACCTGAGCAAGGGCCTGGTTAACAATCCGATAGACCATCTTTGGATAAATTTGGGCTCCCCCGTCCGTCAGAAAGAGCCAGGTTTGGTCGGGAAAAAGTGACCGCTTAAGATCCAGATATTGCTTCAACAACTCTCCCACAGTTGATCCAAACGGGATAATTCGCTCTTTATTTCGTTTACCCAACACTTTCAAACTGGCATGATTAAGATCCACATTATAGTCATAAAGATTAACCAATTCCGACAAACGCATTCCTGTAGAATAGAGTACTTCAATGATCATCCGGTTTCGCATGGCCGGATACCCCTCTCCAAAATCAAGTTGATCAAACATGAGGTCGATCCGATCCTGTTCAACATAAACGGGAAGACGCTTGCTGGTTTTCAATGAAGTAATACGATTCATCGGATTGACCTCAGCGTCACCTGTTTTAATAAGGTAGGCGTAAAAGGATTTCAGCGTGGTCATCTTGCGGTTCACACTCCGTTCACTCAGTCCCTGTCCCAACAGATAAACAAGCCACGAGCGGATCATAGTATGATCAACCTCGCCTATATCCAGGAGATCGTAATGGTGCTCTAGAAAATCAAGAAATTGTGAGAGATCACTATGGTAGGCTGTAATTGTGTGAGGCGAGTATCGCTTCTCAAACTTGATATATTCAATAAACTTCTCCTTCACCACATCCAAAAAAATAAGAAGAAACTTTGATGGTTTCACCCGTTCACCGGATAAATATACAACTATATTCGTCCGGTTCAAAATTTCTTCTTACAAAATCGCTTTTTAACCCAGTTCTTCGCGAAGTTTCTGAATGTATACAGCTTTTTGAATTTCTTCCCTGCGCTTGATAGATGGTTTGGTGAACTTCTGACGTTCCCTCACCTCTCTCACTACGCCTGTTTTTTCAAATTTCCGTTTCAGCTTCTTCAAGGCCCGGTCGATGTTTTCACCTTCTTTGACAGGTACGACAATCATGTGTTCTCTCTCTTTATTGTTTGAATTTACAAATTATTCCTTAAAAAGGGCTGCAAAGATACCACTTCAATTTCAAAATTCAAAATTCAAAATTCAAAATTTACATATTCATCCAGATATCCAGCTATTACCTCACCCCTGCCCCTCTCCTCAAGGAGAGGGGAGTAAGCCCCCTTTAGGGGGTTTGGGGGTTTGTCAGATTGTCCAATATAAACTCCGTCATCCTGCTGTAGTTATGCCAGGTGGTGTTTTTTCCGGAGTAGATCCCGTGGTTGCTGTTAGGATAAACCCGCAACTCAAACTGTTTGTCTGCAGCAACCAGCGCCGAGATCATGTCATACGTATTCTGGGCATGGACATTATCGTCGGCCATGCCATGGATAATCAGGATATTCCCTTTCAGCTTCTCAGCGTGATTGACAGGCGAGTTATCCTCATATCCCTTCTCATTCTCCGCGGGAGTACGCATAAACCTTTCCGTATAAATATTATCGTAATACTTCCAGTTTGTTACAGGAGCAACAGCAACACCCATACTGAAATAATCGGCCCCTTTGGTCAGGCAGGATAAGGTGAGATATCCACCAAAACTCCATCCCCACATACCAATTCGGCTTTTATCAATGTATGGTAAAGATCCCAGATATTTGGCAGCTTCTATCTGGTCCAGTGTTTCAAATTTTCCCAATTCGAGGTAGGTGCATTTCTTGAACTCCTGGCCGCGGGCACCCGTCCCCCTGTTATCGACAGAAACCACAATGATGCCGTGTTGAGCTATCAATTGATTCCAGGCGCTGGCTGTTCCCCAACGGTTTGATACAGTCTGGGAACCCGGACCTCCATAAATCGTGAATAGAACCGGATATTTTTTCTCCGGATCAAAATCGGGTGGCTTTAACATCCATCCGTTAAGTTCCATGTTGTCATCCGTTTTGAATGTGAAGAAATTGACTTGCGAGAAATCATACTCCTTCATTTTCTCCTTCAGCTTTTCATTGGTCTCAAGAATCCTGACCTCTTTTCCATTCGATTTGTTAACCGTAATGAATGGTGGAGTATTCGCATCAGACCAGTTATTAATATAATAGGTGTAATCGGAGTTGAACTGAGCACGATTGTATCCCTCCTTCCCCGTGAGCGTCTTCCTCCCCTTCCCGTCAATACCAACTACATTCACCTCCCGGTTGAGGGGAGAAAACTCTCCCGACTGGAAATAGACAAGACCACGTTCTTCATCCACACCGTACAACGCAATCACATCCCATGGACCGGAGGTCAGCTGCCTGATTAACATTCCGTTTAAATTATACAAATACAAATGATTGTATCCATCCTTTTCACTTGTCAGCAGTACCGATTTCCCATCCTTCAGGAACGTCCAGTCATCCGTGATATCAATATACCATGGATTGTTCTCAGTCAGGATCACGTTTGACGAACCAGTATTGGCATCCACAAGCAGAAGCTCCAATATATTCTGATGTCGGTTCATCATGTACAGTGCCAGAGTGTTGGGATTGGTTGTCCATTTTATCCTGGGGATATAGATGTCTGTTTCCGTCCCGATGTTAACAGGAACCGTCTCTCCGCTCTCCATGTTGTAGATCCTGATGCCTATCAACGAGTTATCCTCACCTGCCTTGGGGTATTTATACGTATAAATCTCCGGGTAAACATCTCCATAATACTCCAGTTTATATTCTTTGACCCGTTTTTCGTCAAACCGGTAGTAGGCAACCTTTTTGCTGTCGGGCGACCAGAAGAAAGCCTTTGTGAAACCAAACTCCTCTTCATATACCCAGTCGGTAGCGCCGTTGATAATCTCATTGAACAAGCCGTCGGATGTAATCTGCATCTCACTGGTGAAGACTGGGTCGCGGTTAGTATCATCACCCTGCCCACCAATGGTTCCCTGATCCCAGATGCCGGATTCCAGATCGCGAATGAAGATATTGTTGTCACGGACAAAAGCTACTTTGTTCCCATCAGGAGAAAAGGTGGCAAGCTGCTGCTTTTCGCCATCTGATAATGGAACCAGGATCTTCGTCGCAATATCATATATATAATAGTGTGATTTGGAAGAGTGCCTGTAGATCGACTCTCTGTCAGAAGAAAACATAATCCTCGATTCATCTTTGCTCAACGTGTAACTGGAGATCGGAACGGGAGTCGTATCTCCTTTCGGGATCAGGTCTGGAGAAGTCACAATTGTTCGCACATAATCTCCGGTACGGTAGTCATATACATTGAGACTATCATGCTTAACCTGGCTAAAATGAAGACCATCTTTGAGCGGCTGCATTCCATAAACACCTTTCGATGAAAAGGTCCGCTTTTTGAACACATCTTTGAGTGTTATCTCCTGATCTTCTTTCTGCGAATAACCTGTGATGGAAAAACAGGCGAGCAGGATGAAAACCATTATTTTCTCTACCTTTGTTAACATACCGGGATTCCTTTAATTGTTTAATCAGCAAAAGTAGAAAAATATGCGAAAAGAGATAGGAACATTCGATGCATTTGAGGTGACGATGGATAAGATGCAGGGTCATGGCATCCTGCTCGTTGCCGGAGTACCGCCAAATCCGATGACAATCGGTTGGGGCAGTCTGGGATATATCTGGAACCGTCCTGTTTTCCAGGTACTGGTCCGGCCTACCCGCTACACCTTTGGACTCATGGAGGATAGCCAGGCCTTCACAGTCAATATTCTCCCGGATGAATACAAGAAACAGATCGGGATATGCGGCACCCGATCCGGACAGGATATCAATAAAGTAGAAGCGTGCGGATTCAAAATGACCAAAGGGGAAAGCACTACAGCATTCTATATTCAGGAGTCGGCGATCCATTATGAATGCCGTATCATCCATAAACACCGGCTTGAACCAGGGACCCTGGATCTTGCTATAATTGAGAAGTATTACCCGATAAGGGATTTTCATATGGTCTACTATGGGGAGATCGTTGGGGTCTTTTCCAATGCACAGGAATGAACATGAATTACGAATGACGAATGATTCTTTTTAGTTTCGCTATTTCACTATTTCACCATTTCGCTATTAACTTTTTTTTTTATTTTTGCAACCGTTTTCGGGATGTTAGCTCAGTTGGTTTAGAGCACATGCTTGACAGGCATGGGGTCGCTAGTTCGAATCTAGTACATCCCACGAAGAGAGTCAGCCACTTACAAGAATTTCTTGTTTGTGGTTTTTTCATTATTGAATACTTTAATTAAATGCCCCTAATTTTTGATCAGCAGCCACCAGGCTGATTTTTATGCTTTACTGCTTTACAAATTTACCCATCTGCACTCCCTTCACCCCTACCAGCTTTACGATATAGACTCCACTGGGCAAGGTGCTGACATCAATACTTGTTTTGGGTTGAGTGATCTGGCGATTTATGAGTTTCTGACCGTGGAGGCTAATGATAGATATCTGGCTTTGTAAGGGTGCTTCGATGGTGATATGAGTGGATGCGGGGTTAGGATAAATAGGGTACTCTGTTTGCGGCACAGGGGTTTCTTCAGTCGAAACCAACGTGGGACAGTCGGTCGCTACTGGAGTCCCCCATGTTTCAGAGCCTTTTTTATAGTAGACAAGCTTAGAAGATTCGATATCTATATTATTGGAATGAAAGGTTTGTCCTAAGCCATCGGCGTATTCCGTACTATCGATGATAAAAAAATTAAATGCAAACCAGCACGTATCCACCCACACCATATATTTATCAAATAATCGTCCTTTGATTCTTTCCATTTTTGATGTGTCAGTATAGCTATAGTATTCAGATGCGTAACTCCATATTAGTGTATCCTTTCTTTTAAATTCATCTGGCATGACGAAAATCCAGGAAATGGTATCCATTTCTAGGAAATTATATGTTCTGACAACCGTATCATAAATGTATAGCCATCCAGGGCCACTTGGATTAAAACGATACTCACAATGCTCAAATATATATGCAACAGAATCACTATTCTCGTAAACTGTTTTATCAAGAACCTTTTCAATGCTTTCGAAACCATAATAATAAGGTGAGATTTGTATTCCTTTATAGTGAAATTCATCTCCTATATTAAATTCAAAGATCTCTCTCCAGCCAAAGTCCTGATCGCCCAATTGAAAATGAGTCTGTCCTGAAAGAAAATATGATAATGAATCGTTTGGGAAATTGTAGAAATCAAAAATCTTTCCAATCCCAAAATGCTTATATAACCATATATCCTGACCGTTTAGATGATGAGAAATATTTTGATGTAAACTGTCTTTTGCTTGAAAGGTAATGATCTTGAGAGAATCTTGCAATCCCATTATAGTGTCAATCTCCACACTGGTAACTTGAGCTTGGAGAAAGGCACCATCTGATAATTGGATGCACGTCCAAAATTCATTCAGCGTGGATAACGATTTAAGTATGATCGAATCATTAAACTGGTTGAAAAAAACAATCCTATTATTCGTTTGTTTCAAGATTCTGGTGCCAAGAATTGACCCATAGGAGGTGTCAGCACATTCAGTTGACAGTAAAGATGTGCTAGTGTCACGTAAAGCCAGGAATGAGTAAAACATCGTGTCGTTTATTCCTAAAACCTGTAATGAGTCTAACCGAAATGCTTTAAAAGTGTAATTGGAGTCTTTATAAAACGTTACCCCTGGCGAACAGATGTTCTGCCACTCCTGAGCTGTAAGTGCCAACGGGAAGAGGAGGAGTAACAGAAAGATGTTTGATATTTTGCTTAGAAAACTCATGTTTTGATTGTAATTCTTACTAAACTTCCCGACCTGCTCCCCCTTCTCCCCTACCAGTTTCACGACCTAGATCCCGCTTGCAAAGCGATAAAATATTCCAAAGTTTATTCCAATGCGATCCTTAAAGAAGTTCCCTTCCTTCAATGAATAGTAATATAGTGGTTCAATTGCAACAGCAATAGAGTTTATTCTATACTGCAAGCCGAAACCAATATTTAGGTAGACATTATTTACGTTTATTGATTTGTCTATTTTTGTTTCTGTTTAAGAAATTGTAGCTTAATTGTAGTTCAGTTTGGATAAGGTGATAATAATGAAGATCAGGCATTAATCTATCTATTCCAATATCCCAGCCAAGTCTATCATATTTCTCTGGAGCATATCCAATGCCGAGAATTACCGATAGATTTTTATATAATACGATGCTTGATTTGGCTGAAATCGAATAGTTGAACCAATTTATATCCCTGTTTTTAAAACTCCAGTTTGGTTGAAATGTTAATCCAACCTGCACTTGCGACATAGCTTGCAGAATCATAAGGCAGATTACGGATGTCATTACCGCTTTTTTCATAATCGTACAATAATAACGGCTAACGGGAGGCCGGCAGCCGCTGGCCGGGCGTTGATTGGGTTGGCCTGTGTGTTCGTTTTTTCTTCATTTACTTTTCTGCTACCAACTTTGGATCACATTGGCCGGTATGATCGGCTGATGGCTTGTTAGTGCCAGACCCAATTAGAAGTTAATAAAATCCTGAGCTGTCATGACAGCCATCTGCGCTTTTTTATAGTCCTTCAGATTTCGTGTAAGAAGGATTTCAATATCATTTTCCAAAGCACAGAAATATTGAATTGCATCCTCAAAGTCAGAGAATTCAGAATTTAATGCTAAATCAACAATTTTCTCATTTAAAGGTAATATACGCACTATAAGCCTGAGTTTCCGTAGGGCTTGTTTTGCCCCCTGGGATGAAAGTTGTTTTGATAATAAATAGTGGAGATTTGCTATCGATAAAGCCGAAATGAAAATTTTGATCTTCCCTTCATCTGCTTTTGTGAACAACTTGGCTGCTGCTTGGTAGTAAGGATCACGGTTGGCGAGCAGATCATAAATAATGTCAGTATCAACAAAGACGACTGTTTTCATAAATATTTCTCATTAAGGTGTTTATGAAAGTCTTCTTTGCTTTTGTAATCTGCCGGTACATGAATAATCCCGCTCAGTGATTTAATTAAAGGAGAGATTTCTTCCTCCTCTTCAGATTCAGAAGTTATAGCAGCCAAAAAGTTCTCGATTATCTTTGAGAGACTAGTTTCATGATCTGCAGCATATTTTTTTGCTTGATCAATAACCCGCTTTTTCAATCTTAAGGTCAGTTTTGTATCCATGATTATATTGTTTAGACGTACAAAGATACAATATTAATACGTATAAGTCAAGTAAAAAGTAAACATGGGTTTGGCACTTTTCAACAATCTATTGTTGGCAAATATTTACAGTGTCAGGATTTATCGGTTTGACTATCAATAACTTTACTGAACGAGTTACTGTTTTTCACAAAAAAAGGATTCCCATGAAACGATCTGTTAGTATCGCAATGGTTTTGCTGGCGTTGTCATTTATTACACCTGTGAGTTATTCACAACAACAAACAATTTCCCCGGAGGATAAAGCATTTCTCATTGAGTTTCTCCCTAAGGTAGTCGCTGTAAATCAGGATATTAAGGCCGAAAGAAACAAGATTCTTGCATGTAAGAAAGAATATCAGAAAACCGGCAAGCTAACTCAGGAAGCTGAGATCTATTTGTCGAAAACATCATCGAATTACAGTGTAAACTCCTTCAAATTAGATAGTGATAATGATAAATCGGCGTTCCAGCAGGAGTTCCATGATCTGCTGCTGAGAGTAGACATAATTCCACCAAAACTTGTAATGGCTCAGGCGATCTGTGAGTCGGCCTGGGGAAGATCCTATTTCGCGAAACATGGGAATAATTTTTTCGGGATTCACTGTTATTCAAAAGGATGCGGGCTGATTCCATCCGGCAATCCGAATGCAGGGTTCGAAGTTAAGTCCTATCCAACTGTTGAAGCAGGGATTGCTGACTACATCCATACCCTCAATACAGTTTCTGCCTATGCTCAAATCAGAAGCATGAGAGCACAGATGCGGAAACAAAATCAACCGGTGAATGCTTCAAAACTGGCTGAAGGCCTCGTCAGATATTCTCAGAAAGGTGAATCGTATGTCACACTGATTCAAAACCTGATACGCAACTACGTACCGGAGGATGTTGAATCTTTCGTTGAAAAAAACATGTAGGGATTTAGTTCTCCTTTTCTCGTTCCAAATATTTCTTAATCATCTTGATCATGTCATTGGCAGGGATGGGTTTGGCTATAAAATCCCAGCAGCCGGCAGAGTAAGCAGCTTTTTGGTCATCCTCAGAAGCATAAGCTGTTTGAGCAATGACAGGCAGATCCTTCCGAATCGAGGTGATAACCCGTGTGGCATCCAGACCGTTCATCCCCGGGAGCCTGACATCCATCAATACAATTTCAATTTCAGGATGGGCGTTGCACAGGTTTATTGCCTGTTGCCCTTCCAGAGCATGGAAAATGGTTACGTGGGTTGGTCTTAGGAGCACATCAAGATAACTGAAGCAAATCTGATCATCTTCAACAATCAGAATGTTTCTGCCCTGCCAATTGATATCGCCTCGTACACTAGTCATTTAAAAAAGATCTTGAAATGATTATTTTTTGAATCTCTGAAGTCCCTTCATAGATCTGGGTCAGCTTGGCTTCCCTCATGAGCCTCTCTACATGGTACTCTTTGACATACCCATAACCGCCATGGATCTGCACAGCCTGTGTAGTTACTTCCATAGCAATATCGGCACAATACTGCTTGGCCATGGCTGCCTCAACGGTATAGGGTTTATGCTGATCTTTCATCCAGCCAGCTTTGAGAAGCAACAATTGGGCAGTCTCTATCTTAACAGCCATATCGGAAATTTTGAAGGCAATCGCCTGGTGGTGACCTATCTCCTTCCCAAAAGCTTTCCTCTCCCTGGCATACTGAACGGCACGTTCAAAGGCTCCCATTGCAATACCCAATGCCTGGGAAGCAATTCCGATTCGTCCCGAGTTGAGAATTTTCATAGCGATCTTGAATCCTGCGCCATCTTCACCAAGGCGATTCTGTTTTGGCACTTTCACATCTGAGAACATAACCGAATGGGTATCGGAGCTGCGCATCCCCATTTTATTCTCATGAGGACCCAAGGTGATCCCTGGTGTATTTTTTTCAACTATAAACGCATTGATCCCCTTGTTTTTCTTTTCCGGATTTGTGTGTGCAATCAGCATGTATATATCGGCACAATTGGCATTGGAGATCCAGTTCTTTACACCGTTAACAAGGTAATAATCCCCCTGGTCAGTAGCTTGTGTCCGTTGCATGGTAGCATCGGAACCAGCTTCTGGTTCAGAGAGTAAAAAAGCGCCCAGATTCTCTCCGGTCGCCATCTTCGGCAGATATTTCTCTTTCTGCTCTTCCGTACCAAACTGTTCTATTGGATTGTTCACCAAAGAGTTGTGCACCGACATCAAAACAGCTACGGAAGCATCAATTTTTGAGATCTCCTCTATGGCCAGAATATAGGCGATTGTATCCATCCCAACTCCCAGGTACTTTGGGTCGACCATCAGGCCAAAAAAACCCAGTTCCCCTAAAAGTTTTATCTGCCTGGTAGCGAGAATACCCTTTTCGTCGCGCTCCAGAACATCAGGGAGAAGTTCCCGTTCGGCAAAATCACGGGCAGCCTGACGAAGCATCAGTTGTTCTTCAGTAAAATCAAAGTTCAGCATTGATCAATCTATTTGAAATAGAGGTTGGTTAGCTCGTCTAGTATCTCGTTAAATTCTTTCATAATCTCCTCAACAATTTCCCCGGCTGGTTTCATCTCCCGGATCAATCCGGATACCTGTCCAATCTCAAGTTCTCCTTCGACCGTGTCGCCCTCCAGCATCCCTTTTTGTGCACGCCCTTTTCCCAACAGGAGGGCCAATTCTTCGGCAGAAGCCCCTGTATCCTCCAGTTTACGCACCTCATGGTAGAACTTATTCTTCAGTAATCTGACAGACCCCAGCCGCTTCAATGAAAGCATCGTATCTCCGTCAGCTGCCTCCAGTATCATCTGCTTGAAAGCAGAATGCGCCGAGGATTCTGGCGTAGCCACAAAACGACTGCCTACCTGAACTCCTTCAGCACCCAGGACCAGGGCGGCAAGCATACTTCGCCCCGAAGCGATTCCACCTGCAGCAATCAGAGGAAGATCTGTCATCTCCCGGATCTGGGGAATCAATACCATTGTTGTTGTCTCCTCTTTGCCATTGTGGCCGCCGGCCTCAAAGCCTTCAGCTACGATAGCATCCACTCCTGCATCCTGGCACTTCAGGGCAAATTTAACATTTGCAACAACATGCACTACAGTGAAGCCTTTATCTTTCAGGTATTGAGTCCATTTCGCCGGATTACCAGCAGAAGTGAATATGACGTTCACTCCCTCTGCCTCAAGGATGCTGAACTTTTCGTCATTCCTCTCATACATGAGTGGTATATTGACTCCAAATGGATTATTGGTGGCTTCTTTACATTTCCTCACCTGTTCACGTAACAGATCGGGGTGCATGGAGCCGGAGCCGATAAGGCCCAGGCCGCCAGCATTGCTGACGGCCGAAGCCAATTTCCAGCCGCTGCACCAAATCATGCCGGCTTGTATCAATGGATAACGGATGTCGAACAAACTGGTAATCCGGTTCATTCAGCTTTTTTGAAAACTATCGAGACAAGGGATTTATCGTCTCCTCCCATGTTTATAGTTAATCCGTAAGGACGTTCTGCAGTAATAGGAATCTGTGAGTCACCCGCTTTGCCGGTTAACTGTTCCCAGATGGTTATCGCCTGGTGAACACCGGTAGCACCGGTAGGATGGCCCCAGCCAACAAGACCTCCGGTTGTGTTAAAGGGCACCTTCCCGGTCCGCTTGGTATTTCCCTGGATTACAAACTCAGCGCCACCACCATGTGGTGCAAACCCGATAGCCTCTACAGCCAGGATGCCTGCAATGCTGAAACAATCGTGGCACTCAACGGTACCTAACTGCTCCTTCGTAATCCCGGCTGATTCGAGCGCTTTCCTGACCGCTTCGCGTGTAGTAGCAAGGATTGTAGGATCATCCGGTGGCTTCGTAATATCATCTTCAGCCTGACCCATCCCGATAACCTCAATCGCTTCACTTTTTGGAATTCCAATCCGCTTCAATCCCTCTTCAGAGACCACTGCAATAGCGGAAGCTCCGTCAGAAACCTTGGAACAGTCATACACGTTCAGACTGTCAACAAAACCCCGTGGGTTGGGATTCATCATACCACAGGACTGAAGCTCCTCGGAAGAGTTGTGATACTCCTGCGCGGTTGGACAAAGCCTGGCATTTTCAATTGCATTCACATACCATTGCGCCATGGCTTCACGTGGCTTCTCTTTGCCATATTTTTCCTGGTATGCCTTAGCCCTGTCGCTGAATTTGCCAGGAAAATAATAAGCATGTCCCTCTTTACGATCTTTTGCCCATCCGGCAGCAGCAAGGATATCGGCGCCATAGATTGCTTTGACCGTGTTTTGAACCTCTACTCCTAAAACCAGTACTACATCAGCTGTTTCAGCCAACACCGACCTGATTCCGGTGGCAAGTGCCAGGGCTCCGGAACCGCAGGCACCCTCTACACGAACAGCCGGTTTGTAGCGTAAATCGGGATCAATATAAGGCATGAAGGCTGCCAGGTTACCCTGACGGTTGAAACGGGATGCGATAAAGTTGCCAATAACCGACTCATCCACATTTTTGGCTCCTCCAATTTGTTTCAGAACACCCTGACCAGCTTCACGGATATACTCTTCCAGTCCCGGTCGCGGCTTTTTTGGATTGAACTCTTTCCTGCCGGTACCTAACGAAATGGTGTTATAACCAGCAACCATATATACTTTTTTGCGTAATTTCATCTTATGTCCTCCTTTGTTTAGTCCAGGAAATTATTGATAGGTCCATATGCATGAAAGAAACCGGTTAACAGTACCGTATTGACATCTTTCTCTGCAAAAGCCACTTTGTCGGCAACCAGCTGCAATCCGATCTCTTTAGATCGTCTGGCATATTCTTTTGCAAGCCTGGCACCAACGGTATCCATGGTTTTAATTTCATCGAAGATCGTTTTGAGCATATCCTCTGACTTGCCCGAAAATGCAACGCTCTTCCATGGCTGTATGGATCGTGGCATTGCACCGAGTTTTTCATCACATGAAGCCTGGAAATCAGAAATCAAATCATACTTTTTGGTGTCAGGATTGTAAACAGCAACAGGCCTCCCTTTTTCATATTTCAGGATTCCATCCTTCTGTGAACCGTCGGAAAACTGACCACCCAGCACACCCTGCCCGATCAATCTGTCGAGGAAGTCGCTGTGAAGATCTTCATCCTTGAGGAATGGGTTCATCACACTCATAATGTATTGACAGACATCCACGCCCACGTAATCGATCAACTGGAAAATACCCATGGGCCGAACAAGATAATCCTGGCTCACTTTGTTGATCATGTAAATCGCTTCAGGAAGGGAAACATCTTTGGCAAACTTCTCAGCTTCACCAATCCCGTGCAATGCATCTCTCATGAAATGGCCATTTCCCACAAAACCTGCGAAATCGGCAGAAGGAACGACAACTTTACGAAGGCTTTTTGCATATTGGAGAGCAAACTCTTCCACTTCGGGAAGTGTATGAGCACTCTTGATCACTTCAACCAGCTTCTGAACAGCCGGTGGATTGTAAAAATGAAATCCGATGATCCTTCCACCAAGATTGGCTTTTTCGTCAAGCTGTGTGATGGGAATGGATGAGGTATTTGTGAAGTACCAGGGTTTGTGGGAATTGTTCTTATCCAGCTGAGAAAGGAGCTTCACCTTCAGTTCCGGATCTTCTTTAATTGCTTCGAAGATCAATGTGGAGTTGTAGGCAACTTCCAGGTTCACAGATGGGCGAATGGTCACCATAACATCGTCTACATACTGCATGATAATCTCTTCGTTATCAATCAGGTCAGCACGATCAGCATAAACTGCTCTGAGCTGAACAGTTTTTTTCTCTGCAGCTTTCAGTGCCTGTGCTCTGATGTATCTCATCAAACCGGCAAGGGCTTCACTGGACACATCAATTGCGTTGATCACAAAAACCTTTCCCCTGTTTTCGGGTTTCAGGCTGAGATCAACCATCTCCAGTGCTGTAAGCAGCAGAATTCCGCTTCCCATCTTTCCGGCGGCTCCGAGCACTGTGACATTGGATAATCTTTCTGTGTAGTTCATAAGTTATTATTGTTAATTACCAATTAGGTTTTCTTTTTTCTAAAAATGCCTTCATCCCCTCCCCTGATTCACCGTTACCGAACAGGGCTCCGAATTCCTCTGCTTCAAGACGACAGGCATCTTCAAAGTTCATGTGAATCCCTTTTCGGGTCACCTCTTTGGCCATTTTCACTGCCTTTGGTCCTTTTGTTGAAATCCTGCCAGCTAAGGCCTTGGCTTCAGCAAGCAGCTCTTCCGGCTCAAACACTTTCTGTACCAGTCCCATCCGCAATGCATCGTCGGCTGTGATCATATCGCCCGAAAGAATAATGTATAAGGCATTGGAAATACCAACAATGCGGGAAAGACGCTGAGTGCCAGCATAGCCCGGGATCAACCCAAGGCCAACCTCAGGCTGACTGAATTTGGCTTTACTGCTCGCAACGCGAAAATCACATGCCATTGCCAGTTCACATCCGCCTCCAAGGGCGAATCCATTGATGGCAGCAATCACCGGAGTTTTGAAATTTTCCAGCCGGCTAAACGTATTCTGTCCGGTTAGTGAAAAACTTTTAGCCTTATCATAATTCATCCCCGACATCTCTGCAATATCGGCACCGGCAACAAAAGCCTTGTCGACCCCGGTAAGTATCACAGCTTTGATCGATTCATCTCTATCCAGAAGATCCAGAATATGATTCATCTCTACAAAAAAATTGGTATTCAAGGCATTTAGAACCTCAGGCCGATTTATGGTGATGACAGCAATACCATGATCTACGTCCAGTTTTAAAACTTTATATTCCATTCGGTTTAGGGTTTAATCATTATATCTGTGAAAAGATAAACAAATATAAAAAAAAGTCTGCATCTTTGTCTAAACTCCAAAAATATATAAAATGGCTCTTATTTTAACACGAGAGGATGTAATTAAAGTACTCTCCATGAAAGATTGCATGGAAGTAGTTGAAAAAGCGTTTGTGGAATTGGTAAATGGCACGGCTGATTTACCCCTGAGGATTCCTATCAAATCCCCTGACGGACTCTCCCTCTACATGCCGGCTTACCTGAAGGAAATGAAGGCTCTGGCATGCAAAGTGGTGGCTGTATACAAAGACAACCCAGCCAGGTTTAACCTGCCAACAACAATCGGTAAGGTACTCCTGCAAAATCCCGAAACAGGCGAAGTGATCTGCATCATGGATGGCGGATATCTGACAGCAATGCGTACCGGTGCAGCCAGTGGTGTTGCAACAAAATACCTGGCCAACGACAAACCCAATATGATAGTTGGAATTTATGGGGCAGGTGTTCAGGCCAAGGCTCAGCTTTTAGCTGTCGCTGAAGCACGAAACATACAAATAGTATATGTCTGCGACAAAGCGATAGAGCTTGCCGCCAAATTTGCCGTTGAAATGAATGAACAATTGAATATTGAGGTCAGAGTTGCAACCAAACACGAGCAGGTACTGGACTCGGATATTCTTATTGCTGCTACCTCATCCCCTACACCTGTCTTCGACGGCAACCTCGTGAAACCCGGCACCCATATCAATGGTATCGGCAGTCATACACCCAATGCCCGTGAGCTCGATACGGAACTTATAAAAAGGTCTAAATTTATCGGAGATTCACGGGAAGCCTGTTTCAAGGAGGCGGGCGACCTCATGATTCCATTGCAGGAGGGCTCAATAACCGAGAGCCATTTCTATGCCGAGCTGGGAGAGATCATTACAGGAAAAGTTCCAGGCAGGACAACAGCAGATGAAATCACGCTCTTCAAGTCCAACGGATTGGCCATCCAGGATGCCGCCACTGCCAAACTTGTGTATGATAAAGCGCTGGAGCAGGGTGTGGGAAAAGAGATTGAGCTGTAGATAAAAGTTCAAGGTTCAAGGTTCAAGGTTCAAGGGTCGAGGGTCGAAGGTCAAGGGTCGAGAACTACGAATGATTCGATTTTATTCACGAAATATTAATTCAAAGGTGTTCATGAGTTCTTCGCTGTTCGATATTCGAATTAAACTATCCCAAACTAACCATTTCACCATTTCACCATCTCACCATCTCACCATCTCACCACATCACCACATCACCATATCACCAAATAGCCAACTATGCGCCGCACAAAAATAATCGCTACTCTGGGACCTGCAAGCCAATCACCGGAAGTGATCCGCCAGCTGATCGTTGCCGGGATGGATGTTGCCAGGTTGAATTTCTCACACGGGACATATGATGACCATGCCGGGATGATAGGAAATCTTCGGAAGATCAGCGCCGAACTGGATAGGCCTGTCACAATACTTCAGGATCTGCAGGGACCAAAGATCCGGGTGGGTATCATCCCTTCCGGGCAGATGGAGTTAATTAAAGGGGTATTGATAAAACTCGTGCCGGAAGCTATCTATACCGGCTCATCAGAAGAGATCCCTATTGACTATTCCCATACTGCTGAGGATGCTAAACCAGGTATGCAGGTATTGCTGGATGATGGATTACTGGAGATGAAGGTTATCCGCGTGGAAGGAGATTCAGTGATCTGTGAAGTTATTGAAGGAGGTACGCTCAAACAGCGTAAAGGTGTGAATTTTCCCAACCTGAATCTGAAGCTGCCTTCCCTCACAGAAAAAGACAAGCGTGATCTGGAGTTTGGACTTGCACATGATGTGGACTGGATCTCACTGAGTTTCGTGAGAAGCGGTGCGGATGTAAGAGAATTGAAATCGCTGATCGGGAGCAAAGGAGTCCTGAAACCTGTGATTGCAAAGATTGAGAAACCACAGGCTATTGATAACCTGGAAGAGATTGTTGCAGAGGCGCAGGGAATCATGGTCGCCCGTGGAGACCTGGGAGTGGAAATGAGTCCTGAACGTGTTCCGCTGCTGCAAAAATCAATAATCGAGTTATGTAACCGAATTGGGATACCGGTAATCACTGCTACCCAGATGCTTGAAAGTATGATGCATGAAGCACGCCCCACACGTGCCGAAGCGTCAGACGTGGCCAATGCGATCATTGACGGGACCGACTGCATCATGCTTTCGGGAGAGACTGCAGCTGGAAAATTTCCCATAAAGGCAGTGGAAATCATGAGTAAGATCGCCACCGAGGTGGAGGGGCAAATTGAATTTAAGACCTATCCCCCGGAAGGAAATCTCGATATTATGGCATTGAGTGAAGCAACCAACGTTATAGAGAACATTGCAGATTTAAATTGTATTGTTGTCTTCACCACCAGCGGCAGAAGTGCACGTTTTGTTGCTGCTGAACGTCCGAAGACACCGATATATGCTATGACAACAAGTCTCCAGGTTTATCATGGATTAAACCTGCTGTGGGGAATCAACCCGATTCTGTTATCAGTGATATCCAGCACATTCGACGACCTTATAACATTGGCAGAACAAACACTAATGGAGAGAGGGTTGGCCACTTCCGGAAACAAAATTGTTATTGTTGGAGGGGTTCCTACAGGCATCCCCGGAGGGTCCAATTTCATCAAGATACATACCATTAGTTCCGGCTATTGATCCGGTTAGAAAAAACGGATAAACTCTTCAATCTTTTCCACCATTTTCGTTGGCCCCATATAAAATGGAGACCGTTGATGGATGGAATCCGGATGGATCTCCAAAATTCTACGGGAACCGTCAGATGCCTTTCCTCCTGCCTGCTCAGCAATGTAAGCCATAGGTTTACATTCATATAACAACCGCAATTTGCCATTTGGCTTTTTTATTGTCCCGGGGTATAAAAATATCCCTCCAAGCAGAAGATTCCTGTGAACATCCGCTACCATCGAGCCGATATACCGGGTGATGTAAGGACGACCTGTGTTTGAATCATCTTCATGACAGAATTGAATGTAGGCCTTAATACTTTCCTGGAAATAAATATGATTGGATTCATTAACCGAATAGATGTTTCCGGTTTCCGGATACCGGATATTCGGATGAGACAATATGAACAGACCGACTGATGGATCCAGTGTAAACCCATTCACACCGTGTCCGGTGGTATAAACCAACATTGTGGATGATCCATAAATCACATATCCAGCTGCTACTATATCAGTTCCGGGTTGCAACAAATCAGACTCATCAGCAGGCTTCCCGATTTCACTCTTTCTTTTATAGATGGAAAAAACAGTGCCAATAGAGACATTGACTTCAATGTTGGAAGAGCCATCCAGCGGATCGATGGCCACAACGTACTTTGCTTTATTTGAAATGGAGTTATCCAGAATGATAACCTCTTCATTCTCCTCGGAAGCGATGGCTGCACACTGACCGCCAGCTTTCAGAGCCGAAATAAACTGGTCATTGGCATATACATCCAGTTTTTTCTGTTGCTCTCCCTGCACATTCTCAGTCCCTTCCAATCCAAGGATATCAGCCAGGCCAGCCTTATTCACTTCACGATGGACAAATTTTGAAGCAATCCCAATATCATTCAAAATCCGGGTCAGGTCGCCGGATGCATCAGGAATTTCGTGCTGCTGATCAATGATAAACTTGGTAAGTGTGGTAATCGTTGTCATGACAATTAGTTATTAAACCTGGATTTCTGTCGCGAAATTACAAAAACCGAGGTTGCATTTAGCCCATTTCATTAGTATATTTGTTTCAGAAACCAACAACTTACATTATGAAAGCGACTGCATTACTGATGACATGCCTGTTTCTCACCACGTTGACATTCACATCTTGTTTCACAAAAAACGACCCTGAACCTGAGCCGGATCCCCCTTCTGCATGGAGCCTGAATGGGTACTGGAACCGTGGCGACATCGTGGTTTATATTAATGGGAGCGAAGGTGCCTTTTACGAAATAAATTCCGGAGACTGGTTAAGAGCCATGGAACAGGGATTTGTCACAATTGGCTCTCTCAAATTCAGGTATATCTCCAGACTGAAAGACGATTACTATTCAGGGCAGGAATTATGGAACAAACACAACGGTAATACCATTTCAGAAGTCACATTCTCTGAAACAGGAGAATTCAATCTGCGAAATAATGGCAATACCCTGTATGTCAACACGAAAGATCCATGGAGCAGCGGCTGGAATCATATGGAATATACACGAATTTACCCCTGATCCTACTCCTGGACTTTCGTCTCTTTCCCAAACAGTTTTTGAATAGTTATAATATCTACCTGGTCTATTTGTGGAAATGCCAGGATACTGTAAAATATAGAAATAAACCTTTACCTTTACATCAACTTTCTTACGCTCGTGAAACGATTCCGGATGAAACGAATCATCTGCTCATTATTACTTATTAGCCTCTTATCATTATCAGGAAAACTGATATCCCAGAATTCGGCAAAGACTTTGGATCAGGTTTATGGCCTGGATCAAACACTCCTCAATGGGAAAAAATACGACTATTACCCCCCCTATGGGTACAAAGGGAATCAATATCTCTTTTCGCGGGAATATAAAATTGGCAGCGTGACCCTCAAAGGAGAAGCATATCAGGACGTATTACTGAATTACGACATTTATAACCAGCAACTGTTGCTAAAATATGAAGACGAAAAGGGGGCACGGCATATCCTTGAAGTGTCCAGGGCTTGGCTTACAGATTTCAGCATAGGTGACAAGAATTTTGAATTCCTTGATCTGCAACAGGAGCCGCGCTTTTACCAGGTGCTTGGTGAAGGTCCGGTACGAATTCTGTATTATTGGCGTAAAGGTCTTGATCTGGATATCATGGTTGGATCGTATGTTTATGTATTTTCCAAGGCCGTCAGGGAATCTTTTGTATTGAAGGAGGGTCAACTCAAATCCTTCAGGTCAAAACAAAGCCTGATCAGACTTTTTGAACCGGAGCACAAACAGAAGATTAAAAGTTACCTGCGCAAACACAAAGTCAAGGTAAAAAGAGCCCCGGACAAGGTGATGGCAGAAATGATCACGTTCATCGGAAACATTAAGTAAAGTGATGAAGTTATTCCTGCTCATACACCTTCTGGTTTTTGGCAATCCTGCACAGGATAAAGATCCCGACAAATTGATTCCCTGTCACTTCAATGAAGTCCCTTTCACAGAATTCTGCGATTATATATACCGTGAATCCAGTGTGAGGGTATATTTTCATGAATCCTGGGTCGAGGGGTTAAAGGTGACTATTGATGCCGACAACATCAGTGTCCTTTCAGCAACGGAAATGGCCCTGAAGGGAACAGGGCTCGAAGTATCAGTCTGGAATGACAACTTGATTGTAATGCCTGGTGAAATACTTCCTGCGGAGTTGCCCCGTTTTGAGAACCGGCAGGTGCGTTCCGACAGCTCCTCTTCCGATTCCGGGGTGCTCACCCAGAGCGAAGAGCGTTACATCACCGGGAGAAAGGCAGATGTAATGCAAACCATACGTGTTGGTAAACAAGGAGGAGTCGGGAGCCAATCAAGGGTCACAATTCGCGGCCGAATCACCGAACAACAAACCGGAGAGGCAGTAATTGGAGCAACAATGTTCCTTGAAGAGACTAAAGCAGGTGCAGCTACTGACCAGAACGGATTCTTGAGCATGGTGGTAAAACCTGGTAGTTATACCGCAATTTTTGCTTTCATGGGTCTTGAGACAAAGAAATATTTACTCGAGGTTCTTTCCGAAGGGGATTTCAATATCGAGATGAAGAATTCGGCTATACAGATGAAGGAGGTGGTCGTGTTTGGTGACCGGCAGATGAATATCCGGTTCAAGGATCCCGGTCTGGAAAAGATCTCTGCCAAAGAGATTAAGGAGATCCCGATGATGATGGGCGAACGGGATATCCTGAAAGTTTCGGAAATGTTACCGGGGATTGTCACAGTAGGAGAAGGTTCGGCCGGATTGAATGTCCGTGGCGGAAACTACGACCAGAATGCCTTCTTTCTCAATAGAATACCAATTTACAATACCGCTCACGTCTATGGCTTCTTTCCCGCTTTCAATGCCGATATAGTAAAAGATTTCTCCATATACAAAGGGCATATTCCCGCCCGGTACGGTGGGAGGCTCAGTTCTGTATTCAACATCATAGGCAGGCAGGGAAACCGAAAACGCTTCACAGCCCGTGGAGGGATCAGCCTTGTGGCTGCCAATCTTTCAGTGGAAGGCCCGATAAAAAAAGATACCAGCTCATTTCTTATCAGTGGTCGTTACCTCTACTCCGACTGGATCCTCCGTATGATCGATGACCCTGTGATCAGCACAAGTAAGGCGAGTTTCAACGACTTTTCAGCATCCTGGAACTACGATTTTCGTAAAAGCCAGTTATCCCTCTTTGTATACCATAGCCATGATGCATTCAAGCTCTCCGATATCAATGCTTATACCTATTCCAACAATGGAGCTTCGATCAATTTAAGCTATTTCTTCAACTCCTCCCTTCGTGCTGACTTCTCCGTAGCAGGCACTCAGTATGCTTTCAGCACCATTGATCAACAGGAAGCGCCCCTGGCTTTTGAACACTCATATCGTATTGGCGATTACCGGATGAATGCCGACTTTACACATAACCTTACCTCAAAGAATACCCTTCAATACGGAGCGGGCCTTACCTTTTACCAACTCGACAGGGGAACCGTTATGCCCTATGGCGAAGAATCGCTCAGAACACCAGTGGAACTTGGCCGGGATCAGGGAATCGAAAGTGCACTTTATATCTCCGATTCTCATGATCTTCTCCCCTGGTTGAACATTACAGCCGGACTCAGATTAACACTATTTAATCCGCTTGGGCCCAGAACAGTTTACACATATTACCCCGGCGCACCCAAAGACCCGCGATACATAAATGACACCCTGCAATTTGGTGACGGCCAGGCTATCAAATGGTATTTCGAGCCGGATATCCGGGCTGCACTGAATATGCGCACGGATGTCAACGGTTCGGTGAAGATCGCCTTCACGCAAATGCACCAGAACCTTTTCGTGTTAAACAATACCATCGCCCTTTCTCCGAATTCCCAGTGGAAACTCGCTGATTACTATATTCCACCAGCCAGGAGCAACCAGATCTCTGCCGGAGTTTTCCGCACCTTTCCAACACTTGGATGGGAAGCTTCTGTCGAACTCTACTACAAACGGACGGTCCATTACCCTGAATTCATCGACGGTGCGGATTTTCTTGGCAATCCACTTGTGGAAACCGCTGTTTTACCTGGCAACCAGAATGCTTACGGGGTAGAGTTCCTTCTTCGTCGCAGCGGCAGAAGACTGGAAGGATGGCTTGCCTATACCTATTCGCGCTCTATTGTAAAGGTTGATGGTGATCAGCCCTGGGAACGCATCAACAACGGACTTGCTTACCCTGCGAATTATGACATCCCTCATGTGCTGAATACAGTGGTCAGTTACCATTTCAGCCGCAGGTTGACCGCCTCCGGCGTCATTACCTACCAGACAGGCAAACCGGTGACATACCCTGTTTCAGTCTATTATATAAACGGCATCCCAAATGTGGATTATTCCAACCGAAACGAATACCGCATCCCCGACTATTTCAGACTCGATCTCTCCCTGACCCTCGAGGGAAACCTCAGGAGGAATAAATTTCTTCACAATTCATTTGTTTTCAGTCTATACAATGTGACCGGAAGAGACAATCCATATTCTGTCTACTTCAAACTTGAAAATGGAAAAATTAACAGTTACCAATATTCAGTAATAGGTGTACCCATTTTCACGGTCACCTGGTTGTTCAAACTTGGGAATTATGCAGCGGATTAGAAATATCTCACTCATATTAAGTATGTTGCTGCTATTCGCTTGTATCAAGCCCTATGATCCGATGATTGAAAGCAATGTTGAGAAAAAGTATGTTGTGTCGGGAAGGATAACAGATAAAGAGGGATGGCAACAGGTAGAGATTTCTCTCTCCTCCCCAATTGAATCCCCGGAGTACATCCCGGTATCGGGTTGCTATGTAATAATCCGGGACAATTTGGGCAACATGTTTTCACTCACTGAATTCGAACCGGGGAAATACCGGGTTTGGGTTGGCCAGGAATACTTTATACCCGGTGTTTCATACCAGGTGAAGGTTGTAACACGTGATGGAGAGGAACTGGAATCAGGGTTCGATGAGATGCCAAACGGCCCTCCGCTGGATTCTGTATACTATTCCCTTGAAGATGCTCAGATAAATAATTCCGGAGCATTCGTAACGGGTATGCAATTTTATGTGAATCTTAATGCTGAAGGTAATTTTAGTCAATTCTACAAATGGGATGTTGTAGAGACCTGGGAGTACACTGCCGCCCACGCTCTGGAATATTACTATGACGGCACCCTGAATGAGGTTGATCCCCCTGATTCTACAAATTATGTTTGCTGGAAAACCAACCTGGTGGAAAATGTCTTTACCATTTCCACGAAGAGCCTTGCTCAAAATATTTACAATAAATACCCTTTGCAATTTGTTGACGGGCACCGCAGTTCACGCCTGGGGATCCTTTACAGCATGTTGGTTCAGCAGCTTGCTTTAAGCGAGGGAGCTTACAATTATTGGGAGCAACTGCGAATCAACAGCAATGAACAAGGTGGACTCTATGAAAAGCAACCCCTTGCCATCAAAGGCAATATACTGAACATGAGCAATCCGGAGAAAGATGTACTGGGCTATTTTTATGCTGCATCAGAATCGTCCAGAAGATATTTTTACAAGGATGTCGAAGGGATCACTCTGGATTTCTACAATTATTGCTCGGAAGAGGGCCTTGGACAATTTGGGTGGAAAGAGTATTACTGGTGGCAATATCCTGTTTACTATTATTTTAATGAAATGGGATTATTAAGAGTGTTGAGCCCGTTTTGTATCAATTGTACGCTGTTGGGCGGTACAACTGGGAAACCCGTTTTTTGGCCAAATTAACATGAAAAGAGCTTTTTTTCCATATTATGTTGCGTTGTTTACCCTGCTATCAGTTTGTTCAGGGCTGAAATCGCAAGATCTTTTTGTCGATAATGCAAAGGAAAGGATTGAGGTTTGCACTGACCGGACCATGTATGCTTCCGGTGAAAAAGTATTCTTTTCCACGATTCTCTTTAATGAACAGGATTCTCTTGCTGAAGAATTCAGCCGAATTCTTTATTGTGAACTAATCACACCTGCAGGGAACAAGATCGCAGGCGGAAAATATCTTCTGAAGAACTCCTCAGGTCAAGGATGTCTGGTAATTCCGGAAGAAGCCATCTCGGGCATCTATTTCCTGAAGTTTTATACACGCTTCATGAGAAATAACAGTACAGATGACTATACATACACCATGTTGAAGATCATCAATCCCTTTAAGACAGAAGTGCTTGCCGGGAGTGACATTGTTGACACAAAAGCTATCGCCGGGAACAACCCGGGAGTACGTGTGGGTAATCAGGCTCTGAAGATTATATCCGACAAAAACACCTTCTCACCCCGTGACGAGATCCGATTACATATACACGTGAACCCGGTGAATAAAGTGCGTGAGAAGCTTTGCATGTCCGTTATCCCTGAATCCACGTATGAAGATCCGTTGGTGACTGATAAAAACAAACTGAATCCTGCTGAAACCCAGGTCTATTTTCCGGAAACGCGGGGTTTATCACTATCAGGGCAACTAATAGGAACAGAATCAGGTAACCCGATCCCTTTTTCCAACGTAAATCTATCCATCATCGGCGACAAGGATATTCTGGTGATACGCACCGATTCCTCCGGGAGATTCTTTTTCGCTCTGCCAGACTATACTGGCAAGAAAGACATCTTCCTTTGTGCCAGCGACCTACCTGACATCAAACCTGAAGTACTCATCGACAATGATTTCTGTTCCAAACCGGTAAATCTTCCTTCTCCCCTCTTCACATTGAATGAAGATGAGATGAAAGCAGCTTATAAACTTGTCGTTAATTCCAGGATAACTACTATGTTCCGGGAGGAAACTATGACAAATAAAGCTCTGGAAGAAGAGCTTCCTACATCATTCTTTGGAGAGCCCACTGATGTGTTTATCATGGAGAAATACATCGACCTGCCCACACTCGAGGAATATTTCTCTGAATTACCGGTAATGCTGAAATTGAGAAAGGTTAATGGTAAAAAACAATTCAGGTTTTACACTACCCAGAATGAGATGTCATTCTATGCTCCACTTATTCTGGTCGACTGGGTTGCAGTGACTGATATTACAAAAATTCTTGCTATGTCGCCCCTTGACATTGAACGGATTGAAATCGTAAATTCTCTGTATGTAAAAGGGAACATCCTCTATGGCGGGATCATCAGCTTTGTGTCGAAGAAAAATGATTTTGCGGGCATCGACCTGCCAACATCAGGTACATTTGTAAATTACAGTTTTCTGGAAGATTGCACTAAGAGCATTCCAACGGCTCCTTCACATGCTAATATCCCCGATTCCCGCAACACAGTTTACTGGAACCCGGATGTTCAAACAAATGAAGATGGTTCAGCCGTTATTTCATTCCCGGCTCCGGATACACCGGGAAGCTATTTCATCCTGCTAAGAGGAATGAGCCTCACTGGTGAAGTGGTTTTAACGAAGAAAATGTTTGTTGTTTCAGACGAATGATAAAGATAACCGGATTTTCTCAGAGCTCTATCTTCAGCCGCTCCCCGGTTCCGATTTTAACATTACTAACTGTATACGCGAGCGTTTGCCCTCCCTCCTTTCTTATCCGTACCACAATGTAAGCCCGGGGTTGCAATTCAATACTTTTGGGAGCATCAGGATTTACCCCATCAGTGAGATAATACGGAATGTCGGAGAGATTTTCTATTCTGTAATAATTGTAGGATGAATCTTCGTAAACTGCACCGGTACGTTTCAGGCAGGAACTTACAAACGGTGCAGCATACTCTATCTTACCGGCCAGTGTATCGCCATACCATACAAGTGTCCGCCCCAGAAAGAGAGCCTCCTTCAACTCTCTTTCATTCCTCTCTCTCGCAAAAACCAATGTCATTGCCCTGTGGGAATCAGAGGAAGATGACAGAACTTCGGCTGTTGTTCCATGGATATCCGTATTCCCGGTAATAGCCAGATTGGCATCAATACACCACTCCATAACACCGGGATAAAAGACCCCGTCATTGAAAATCTCAATGCCATGCAACCATCCTTTTTCAATCAACTCATGGTGAATATCCATCATCCTGGCTATCCCGTCAGGTTGCTGTGCTTTCCATCCCGGATGGTTCCACTGAACGAATGCTCCTTCGTTCACTGCTTTCTCGATTACAGCCAGAAATGTTGTATCTTCAAATGTGATGGAGTCGGGCAAAAAAAGGAGGTTGAGATGGCCGGGCGGCATCTTGCGCGTTATCTCAGTTCCCCGAATCAGGATCAGATCCCTCCTCTCCGTATAGTTTTTGGCAATTGCAAAGGCTGAATTATCTTCTCCTTTGACATACTTTTTATGCGGCAGATACTCGAGATGATCTGTGAGGGCAATCGCATCCAGACCATCCTGAACAGCTTCCCTCACTCTGAAAGTGGGCCATACCTCACCATCTGAAAATACAGTATGAGAATGAAAATCGCATTTCAGGGTAACATAACCGGGGATCTCACCAGTATGGATCAGGCGTCCCTGAGCAAACAGGCTGCATCCCAAAAAAATAAAAACAAGAGATAGAAGGTGACGTTTCATAATGTGACTCCTCTGTAATGGTAAATCGAATGAGTATTGAGTAAATCGAAGAAACGAATTTAAACTTTTCTTTGTTTAAAACCCAAAATCAAAAAATTTCTCAGGTAGTCACACATAATGACGTGGTACGAAGGTGATAATTGCTATGATGGCAATTGGCACCGCCGAGCTCAGCTTCGCTTCAGTTCATGCGCATTCTATGGCAATTCATGTGCAATCCATGTGCAATCTATGGCAATTTATGGCAATTCTTTTACAGCTTCAACGCTTCCTTCAGCACCTTATACCCCGATGTGCTCGCTCTCAGACTGGCCCCATCTTTCATCAACACAGCGTAACTCTCTTTGTCATAATATTCAAGTTTATCCATGAAATCAATGTTGATGATTGTGGAACGATGGATCCGTATAAACCTTGCAGGATCCAGATGCGTTTCAAAATATTTCATGGTCTTCTCCTTCAGAAACTTGTCCTTCTCAGTGTGGATAGTCACGTAATCGCCATCAGCTTCAATATACCTGATATCCTGCACCGGTATCACATGCACTTTATGCCTG
The DNA here is from genome assembly GCA_937900965.1 of uncultured Bacteroidota bacterium. Classification (GTDB taxonomy): domain Bacteria; phylum Bacteroidota; class Bacteroidia; order Bacteroidales; family FEN-979; genus QYOJ01. The sequence continues at coordinate 41,222 of CALCGJ010000289.1, forward strand.
ATCTTAACCGCTATCCTGGCCAGAAGATCTGGTTGCTCGTCAATCGCATCCAGAATGCGTTTCACCGATTTAGTCTCCCGATTCCCGGAACCCAATCCGTTTAATGCCTTTTCCACTGCCTTGGCGAACCGGTCCCTTGAATAAGGTTTCAATAAATAGTCAATGGCATTCATCTCAAACGCTTTGATAGCAAACTGATCAAAGGCCGTACTGAAGATGATCAGGGGTGGATCATCCAGCAGGTCCAACAGTTCAAACCCGGTTAATTTTGGCATCTGAATGTCGAGAAAAATAAGATCTGGCTTCAACTCCTGTATCGCCTTCAGTCCTGAGAATCCATCCGAAAACTCTCCTGCTATCTCAAGGCTGGGATACTCCTTCAGGTAATCCCGGATAATCAGCCGGGCAGGAGGTTCATCATCAATGATCAGAACATTGTATTTGTCTTCTTTTGTCATAGGCCGTTATATATTTTTGTTTGTACGAAAAAAAAACTTGATCCTTGATCCTTGACCCTCGACCCTCGACCCTTGACCCTCTCCCCTGTCTATTCCGGTATTCTCAATCTCACATAAAACCTGTTTCCATCCTTCCATGTTTTCAGTAAGTCATTCCGGAGATAGGTCAGCCTGAGCCGCTCACTGATGTTGTTTAATCCCACTCCGGCCCCTATCCGGGGAATGGCATCCGGGTCAAAATCATTCACAATGTTGATTTCCGTATAACCGGGCTCTACCCTGCACTCTGTTTCAATACGAACCTGATTCGTACTTTCATAAACTCCATGTTTGACTGCATTCTCATAAAGTGGCTGTAGCAACATCACAGGGATCTGCTGGTCCAAACAATTATCACCGACTTGAAGTTCGTAGACAAGTTTCTCCCCAAACCGGATCTTTTCGATCTCAAGATATCTCTTAATATTTTCGAATTCAATGGAGAGAGGAGTCATACTGTCGGCACCTGATGAGACCGAATACCGGAGGAAATCCGACAACTTGATCACCATGTCCCGGGCTTTTTCCGGATTACTCACTGTTAGTGAACTGATTGAATTCAGACTGTTAAAAAGGAAATGAGGATTAATTTGCGATTTTAACATATTCAATTCAGTCTCTTTCAACAGGGTATTTAATCGTGCTTCCATTTTCAGTTTCTCCTGGAGGTTATAATTGTATATCAGCAGGTAGAAGGTGAGCCCAACCAGAATATAAAGCAGGAGACCGCTGATTAGTCTGACCGGAATCGATATCGATAAAAAATCGTTGTAAACAGTTTGGTCCTGGAACATCAGGGAGAGAATGGAGTATCCTCCACCGAACCATATCACGATGATCAGAACAAGAGATGTAATATGGTTAAAGACAACATTGAAGCGGTTCTTACTGGTCGGCGTAGTGTAACGTACAACAAACCACACTGGCAGGCATATCACTGCAAAAAGCAGGTTGAAGACCAGGCTGTCGGCCATAGCTATCTCAATAGGGAAATGATATTGAAAATATAGAATGATAAACTGGATCCCAGCCAGGATAATCCAGATCCCGAAATAGATAATGATAGCTTTTGTGTTTTGAAATACAGGATGCTGCATCAATAGCCCTGTTAGTAGCTCTTGATCTCACCGCCACCAAAGATGGCTTCAACTTTTATGATCAGTACCCGTGTGGGGTCCGGACTCTCTTTTATCACCCGTCGTTTATCTTCAAAGCCACCCAATATAGAGGAGTTTTTGACAATAACCTTCCAGTCGGCCGGAACAATAACTGTTGTTCCCCCAAAGATTGCGCTAACTTCGAGTACATGCTCCCCGGGAGCCAGGGTGGCACTTGTCAGATCGATTTCTGCTCCACCAAAGATACAGGTGACCTTCCCCCCTTTAAACGACTGATGGGTCACCCTCTGCTTGGTGCCTCCAAAGATTGTCTCTTCGTTGATATATCCATCATCCAGTGCAAGGTTCTCTCTGTTCCTCCGTTGACCAAAAGGCCTCCCGAAGCCTCTGAACAGAACTATCAGTCCAATGGCAATCAGGATTGCCGGCCAGAACAGACTGTGAATACTAAAGGGTAAGACACCGAATTTAGGAATGATAAAGATCCCGCCTACCAGGATAAGAATGATCCCAGGTCCATAATTATCTCTACCAAAGAGGCTTATTACTCCAATTGCAATCAGTAACATCTGCCAGGAGAAGATGATTGATTTCCATGAGTATGGAAGAAAACCAATATTTAAACCGAGTAGGATTAAGCCAGCCAGAATAGCTACTGCTCCAAGTGCATATTTTTTCATACGTCTGCCGTTTGAATATTTTTCCATGTTGTATCCGGTATGTTTTTCAAAGTAAGAATTCATTGTTTCAGGTTTTAAAATTAGACATTTTTCTTGATGCAAAAGTATTCCGGCTTACAAGCTTCGGAAACAGGCATTCTGCGGATACCCGATTTTCCCCGATGAATCCCGTAATTTGTATTTTTGTTCACATCCCATAACTGTATCAAAAATTATATATAGCATATGAACATTTCATTTATTCTGGTTGAACCAGCGTTGCCTGAAAATATCGGAGCTGTTGCAAGAGCCCTGAACACGATGGGATTTGACTCGCTCAGGCTGGTGAATCCACAGAATTTCCCTCAGGAAAAAGCATTCCACGTAGCTCATGGGTC
>CALCGJ010000290.1 GCA_937900965.1 uncultured Bacteroidota bacterium
TGGATGCCATCCGATTCGGGATAACAACCCCGATTGCTCCCACCGTAAAGCCCAGTCGCAGGGATTAAAGTGATTTTTTGATCCGCACAACCTTCTGAAACAGCTTTTTATATTCCTGATTTTCTTTCGGCGGTTTCTGGTTCAAAGGATTGGCATTCATTTCCACGATCCAGAATGTCAGGGCTTCGGTGATCCGTTGCAAATCCGTCGTTGTCAGGGTTTCTGTTTTCATATTCGTTGGTTTTAATGGTTTTCTTTTTGGGCTTTGAACTCAGCCTGATTGCCAGCTTTTTCCCGCCCGTTTCAAAGCTGTAGCAAAGCTGTTTCGCTTCGGTGACGCTATTCCAGTTTATGGGCTTTGTTAGTTCAATCGGCTTGCCGTTAACGTTATCCAGTACCAGAATGTATTTCATAGGTTTGCGATTTGACAACCGTTAGCTTTGCTGGTTTTCGACACACCCGAAGGTTTCTTCCAGCCATTCAATGGCATCCATTTCACCATCCAGAATTCTGTTCCAAAAATTTACTGAATTTTGGAATGTACCCTTTGTGCCCTGTTTGAGATCGTTCCGTGAAGGAACACGGTTGCCGTAGTAATCGAATTTGGGTTGAATGGGCAGCATACAGACGCCTGAATCCAGACAGGACATTGCAAACCTGCCAGCCGACCCTTCCATTTTCCAGCAACCACCATTATTTATTGATTCCTGCACCGCGTCCACGCCATAAGTTTTTTGGAGCTTCGTAATCTGGCGAAAGGTTAAGTGTTTCATTGCGTTTGGTTTTGTTAATCTGACTATTGATACTACAACATCCCGTTATCCGAGAATGAAAAGAACTCATACGGCGTAATGATCAAATGATCCAGCACCGAAATTTCAAGGAACGAGCCAGCATTTTTGATCTTGTTTGTGATGTTGACGTCCGAATCGCTGGGGACTGTTTGCCCCGAAGGGTGGTTGTGCGCTATGATAATCCCTGATGCATTGCCCTTGAGGGCTGTCTGGAAAACCCTTTTCGGATCAACGATGCAGCCAGCCGTTGCGCCTTCCGAGATTCTGGATACGCCAAGCACCCTGTTTGCACGGTTCAGCAGAACCACGTAGAACTCTTCAACGTACTCAATCTTGTCCAAATTCCAGACGCTTTTCAGAAGCTCATAGCAGTCTTGGGAGCGGGTGATCTTTGGTCTGTCCGAGGGATTTACCCTGCTCTTGTACGTGACCTCAATCTCGGCAACAAGGAGGGTTGTAAATGTGGCTGTTTCCATTGTCATTGCTGTGTTTTATGCATAAACAAAGATACGACATTTTTTGGTATTATACAAGCTATGGTTGTATTATATTACAACCTTTTTAAATATTTCTTACATTTGTTCCATAATGATCAAAAAGGTCAATCCACCGAAGCTGAACCGCGTTGCCGATGTGCTCAAAGCTCAAGGCAGAAGCCAGAAATGGCTTGCTGATAAGCTGGGAATATCCACCAACGCGATGCACAACATATGCAGCCAGCAGTCCCAGAGCTTGGAGCGGTTGTTTGAAATTGCGGATGTGCTTGGGGTATCGGTGTTGGAGTTGATTAACGCGGATTATAGACCTGAGCAGAAGAAATCTTAGTTTGCACCGAGAACTATAAATGCCAATATATCCCGAAATGGCTTATTTTACTGGTCATTCCGATCATTTTCACTATTGAGTTACCGAGTTTCATATATTTTATATCTAATACGCTCAAATGCCCTGTATTTATTGGGCTTTCCGAAGGCTATGATGTTCAGAGCGGCTTTGGCGATTGGTGATAGTTATGCGCTTTAAGCTCTTAGTTCTTGTCCCCCGTTTGAATCGATGTTTGATTTCCTGAAAAGATTTGGATAATTAGAATTGGTTCGTCCATTCAATTAGGTTCTGCGTTCATTGCCCCAATATACCCCCCACCCCCGCCGTATCGCCAGGCGTCCCCCACGCAAAACCTAAAGGGGGGGGGACTATTTCCAGCATAAACGCAAACTCCCAGGATTCCTGGAACCTGGATTTTTTTTGAATTTTAGGCTCGCATTGGTCACCGTGAACTTGGTCGTTGAGTGGCATAAAAGTGATGAATGTGCGTCTAAATTGAACCAAGTAGTTGAGCGTGAAAACCGTGGAGCATTCGTTAAAATGTGACCCGCCGAGTGTACTGTTTTAAAAGCAGAATGGCTGAAAACATCAGTGTTTACAGCCATTCCAGTGATTTTGTATGTAGCCCCACCAGGACTCGAACCTGGATCTGAAGTTTAGGAAACTTCCGTTCTATCCCTTGAACTATAGGGCCGGGATAAAGTACGAATTACGAAGTACGAAGTACGATTTAAAGTTAGAAGTTAGAAGGTGGAAGTGATAGTCTTTCGTCCCTCGTCTTTCGTCTTTCGTCATTTCGCGGCAAAGGTAGAAAAATATTGTCATTTGAGAATTGTCGCTAATGGCTGATGTCAGAAAGGATTGAACCACAGAGATACCCCGATCCATTGGATCAACACCTTGTCGTAGAGACTGAATGGCATGTAGCCGTTGTAGTAGTCGGCCATGAGTGTGACCGGGAACCGACCTTTTTTCCCTATCCCTATTCCTCCGCTTATACGAACACCGGGACGAAAATTCTGCTCCTGTTCAAACCGCAGATCTGCACCGGCAACCCATCTTAACCAATCCTTCTCTCCAATTGGGTGTTCGAATTGTACACCGGTCTGAGCCAGGAATGGCTTGCGCGAATAGGCACTGTGGATAACGACCCCGGCAGTTCCGTAAAACTGCCACCAGCCTTTAACCCAGGCGGCTGAGAGATCAACAACTTCATAAATGCGTTTATTGTTAATGAATCCGTCAATCCCACTTCGGAAGATATAATCATCACCCAGGTGCGCGGAAATATGGTAGAGCCTCCCCCGAAAACGCCAATGGTTAAACCGGTACTGATAGTGGACACCTATCTTGAAATCGATGTTAAACAGGTTTGTCTGCAAATTTTTAAACGGATCCTCGAAGATAAACTGGGTAAACACGGCCAACTCAAAACCAAGCTCCGACACACGTTGTGGTGAATGATGCCATCTGATTATATTGCTGCGGAGCCCAATGGAGAAGTTCCCGAATGCCCGGTTTTGCCAACGATCTGAAGCATACAGCGCATACAGTGATCCGGATATCTGACTCTCTTTGTAATCAAGCCTGATGGTGGGGTAGAGATTTCCTTTCGGAAACCAGGTAGCTATCCTGGCACTATCCTGACAGTAGAGAAGACTGCTCCAGGAGAAGAGAATAAAAAGGACCGGAATCAATACTTTTTTCATTTCCGGCCCGAAAATACACATTTTTCAAATGGTCAATAAAAATGTATATTTGCTGGTACTGATTGTTAGGGTTCAACCCTTATATAATACGCATGCTAAACCAGAAACTACAGCAACGACTACAACAAAAACTTTCTCCTCAACAGGTGCTGGTCTTACGCCTGCTGCAAGAGCCTGTCCTCTCTTTTGAGCAACGAATAAAGCAGGAGATTGAAGAGAATCCAGCGCTTGATGAATCTACAGACCAGGAAATCGAACAGGATGAATATTCAGACGAGCATAACCTGGAGTCTATTGCCTCTGATGAAGACGAGTTTCAGGATGAACTCTCCGACGGCCCTGAACTAAATAATGAGTTTTCGATTGAAGATTACCTGGAAGATGAAGAGATCCCCGCGTATCGTTTGGTTCCATCCTACAGCAGTCCGGATGAAGAGAAGCGTGAGCATCCTGTAATCTCTACTATCAGCTTCCAGGATTTCCTCCTGGCACAACTGGGCCTGAGCAGATTCACCGACAGGGAGTTTATCGTAGCCAGTACAATCATCGGCAATCTCGATGAATCAGGATACCTGAGAAGGGAGCAAGCAGCCTTAATCGACGATTTGGCTTTCAACCAGAACATATCAGCCTCCCCTGACGAGGTGGAAAAGATGGTGCTGCTGGTCCAGAGTTTTGACCCACCGGGAATCGGGGCGAGAGACTTACGGGAGTGCCTGCTGATCCAGTTAAACCGGATTCCCGACCGAACACCTGCCGTTGAGCTGGCAACCCTGATCATGAGGGACCATTTTGGTGAATTCAGTAAACGAAGGTTCGATAAACTAATAGCCCGCCTGAAGATCTCGGAAGCGGAGCTGAAAGAAGCCATTCAGGAGATTCAGAAATTAAGTCCGAAACCTGGTGGAAATATTCCGGAAACAGCCCGTTTGGAGGAATATATCATCCCTGATTTCATTGTAACCAATGTAGACGGTGAGCTGGAACTGACCCTCAACAACAGAAATACTCCTGAGTTGATTGTCAACCGGCAATACCAGGATATGATTCAGGCTTTTATAAGGAAAAAGACCAAAGCCACCAGCAGCGAGAAGGAGGCCATCTCGTTCATCAAACAGAAACTCGACTCGGCAAGAGGATTCATTGACGCAATTAAACAGCGACAAGAGACACTATTCAAAACCATGACCGCTATCATGGAATATCAGAAGAAATATTTCCTCACCGGAGATGAGACCAAATTACGTCCGATGATCCTCAAAGATATTGCTGAAATTGTCAACCTGGATATCTCCACAATCTCCCGCGTTGCAAACAGCAAATATGTACAAACACCGTTCGGTACCTTTCTGCTGAAAACGTTCTTTTCCGAATCCATGCAAAATGTCAAAGGAGAGGAGGTCTCTACCCGGGAGATCAAGAAGATCCTCCAGGATATTATCGAAGAGGAGGATAAGAGCGCTCCTTTCACTGATGATCAACTGGTTGATATGCTGAAAGGGAAAGGCTATAACATTGCCCGACGTACCATCTCCAAATACCGCAAACAGCTTAATATTCCCTCTGCCAGGCTTCGCGTCGAACTGCAGTAGGTTAATCCTGAAAACTATGGACGACCGTGTTGCCCGTTTCCTTTCATTTCTGTTTCATCCGTTGCTGATCCCTACCTATCTCCTGGTAATCCTGCTTGGTATCGACACAACATATTCCGTTTTACTCCCACTCAAAATGAAATTACTGGTCGTTGGCACTATCCTGGTTACAACCTTCATCTTTCCCCTCATCGTCATCTTCATCATGTTTCGAATGAAGATCGTCAGCTCCTTGTATCTCCCACTCCGGGAAGAACGTATTTTCCCACTGATCACGGTAGCTATCTTCTATTACCTGACTTTCTATCTGATCAGGAATGTTTACCTGCCCCAAAACTTTCAACTGTTCATTCTTGGAGCGACTCTGCTTACTGTAGTAACCCTGGCAGTAACTCTCTTTTTCCGCATCAGCATGCATATGATTGCCCTGGGGTCTATTACAGGTCTGTTCATTGGCATGGCCATTACCTCGGATGGGTATGCACTCTTTTTGGTTTTCGGAACAATTTTGATTTCCGGATTAACGGGATCCGCACGCCTTAAACTGAACGCCCATCAACCAGTGGAGATTTACTCCGGGTGGCTGATGGGCGCCATTGTTATGTGTGTAACCTCTTTCCTTCTTTAAAAAGGCATTAGCAGGATCCCGAGTGAAAGCGAGTTAACATCAGGTCCGTTTCCTTTCGTGAAGATCTTAGAAATTGAGTAGTAGGCACTGATCTGGAACCACCGGTAACCAAACCGGAAGGTAGGACCGTAACTGAATTGCTCCAGATTTTTGATGTCACGGAATTTAACACGAAGCTTCTCCAGGTTTTTACGAAGGTAATAATCCTCACCAACAAATTTTGTATGTGCAGGAAGCAGATAAGCAATTTTAAATCCTATCCCAACCGCAATCTTGGATTTAGATTTGAACTTGAATTCTAAGGGTAGCTCAAGGTAAGGAAGGGTTAGTTTACTTCGTTTGTAATTAGCGGAATCCGGTATTCTTGCCAATTCGGTTGAATCAGTCTTACTGTCAACCTGGAAATTTCCATACATGTTCTGAGCTCTGAATCCCAATCCGATGGCAAATCCAAAGTTGCTTTTCCCGAATGGAACGTTATACATGGCAAAGGTCTGAAACCCCTGGTTTATGGTTCGTGTCTTGATGCCATCCGGGAGATTAAACCAGATATCACTAAACAATCCAACGCCAATGGTAATGCGTTTCTTTGCTACTTCATTGACCATCTGTGCTTTCCCATTGAAAGAACAAGAGAGGATCAGGATCAAAACGACTAAAAAAGAGCCGGATATGTGATTTCGTTTCATAATATTCTCTTTATCTTGATACAAATATACACTTGTTAACGCAAAATCAGCCCCATAATTTTTCAGGATAGACACCTTTTTCTATTAAATTGCGAATACCGGCAACAACTACCTCCCTGTCATCCCTATATGTCATGCCGTACCATTTCTCGTTACAGGATAAAACACGTACCGTTGCTTCTCTTTTCTGGATTATCCCGTTAACGGCTGTGGGAATATAATATTCCGCTTTGAGGTCCTCAGCGTTTGCCTTGATAAAATTTGTAAATCCGATGCGGAGGTAGCTAAAAAAAGAGGGGGTGAAGCCCCAGAAGTTCATTGAAACCACTGTTTGTTCAGACAGTATTACCTCACTCCCCGCTTCATCCTGAAAGGCAATTCCTGCCGGGATCCGTTCGATCCGCGTACGTTCAACCACATTCTCCAGAAAAGAAGAGGAGTCTGTCTGGCAAATACCCCGGGAAACAAAACCGTGGTCGGAGAGTGTTTTTCCGATTTCATAAGCCACCATGGAGTAGTCGTTTTCCCTAACCGGTGTCCATCCATTATAATAGTCCGCCAACACCTTATATGCACCCCGACCATAAAAATCATCTGCATTGATCACGGCAAAAGGAGCATCAATTTTATCTGCTGCCATCAAAATGGCATGACCCGTTCCCCATGGTTTGGTACGATCTGAATTGAATGATATCCCATCCGGAACCTTCCATATCTCCTGATTTACGAAATCAACATCGATATAGGGTTTCACCTTGTCAATGATCAACTCCGTGAACTCTTTCTCAATACTCTCTTTGATCACAAATACTATCTTACCAAATCCTGTGATAATTGCATCATAAATAGAGTATTCGATGATTGTTTCACCATTCGGACCAATAGCATCAAGTTGCTTTAATCCTCCGTAACGGCTGCCAATACCGGCAGCTAAAATCAACAAAGATGGCTTCATATATAGTTAGTTTCAAGTGTCAATGTTCAAGATTCAAGGTAAATTCATTCCTGCATTCCTTCATTCCTGCATTCCTGCATTCCTACCTCCCTACCTCCCCACTTCCCCACCTTCTTACCTTACTTCCCCATATCGCATAGTAAACGATCACCATATAGCACGGCACCGCCAGCCAGTAAGCCTGTTGTGAACTCCACTCATCGGACAGGTATCCCCAGATTAGCGGAAGGATTGCTCCTCCGGCGATCGCCATGATAAGCAACGCCGATCCTGTTTTTATAAAGCGGCCCAGATCATGGATTGCAAGGGGCCATATTGCAGGCCATACAAGGGCATTCGCCAATCCGAGGAGAGCAACAAACAAAATGGTATACGGCAGTACAAGTTCAACACTCCTGAAGGTCATCATATCGAAAAAGGGAAACGTAACGGAAGATTCGGTCGGGACAACAATCGCCAGGATCGTAAACAGGATTCCCAGGATGCCACTCCAGGCGAGAGCGCTTTTTTGTGAAAGAAGTTTCGGTATGGCGACAATGCCCACGATGTATCCCAGCACCATTGCGATAAGTACCAGCGACGTGTAATATTTTGCCGACTCCAATGGTACTCCAATGGAGTGACCATACCGGATGATTGTATCTCCGGCAATTACCTCTACGCCAACATAAAAGAAGAGGGTTAACACCCCAAGGATCAGGTGTGGAAACTGCAGGATGGAGCTTCTGGAAGCTGCATAGGTTGAATCGGCATCCGGATCCTGTTCCATTTCAACTTCAGGGAGTGGAGCATACCGGATCAACAGCCCCAGCACAAACAACACCCCGGTCATTACCAGGTAGGGCCCTATCACACGACGAGCCAGGCTGTCAAGTGCCAGGGATCTGGTGGCTTCATCCATCCCATCAAGGCTAAGCAGGAAAGCATCCCCGTCATGCAAAATAAAATAGGCAAGGATAAGGGGGGCTATCGCTCCGGCTACCTTATTGCAAATTCCCATGATGCTGATCCTCCGGGCTGCACTTTCCCTTGGCCCTATAATAGTGATGTAGGGATTAGAGGCCGTTTGCAATATCGCCAATCCTGTTCCCAACACAAACAAGCCCAGCAGGAAGATTGAATAGGTGCGGCTCACAGCAGCCGGGATGAAGATAAGGGTTCCCAGCGCCATCACCCATAAACCAACCATCATGCCATTCTTAAAACCGGTCTTCTTAAGGATCCAGGAGGAGGGCAATGCCATCACGGTATATGAGATGTAGAAAGCGAATGCCACGAAGAGTGCCTGAAAGTTCGATAACTCACAGGAAATTTTCAGGTAAGGAATCAGAATGCCGTTTAACCATGTAACGAATCCGAAGATGAAAAAGAAAACCCCAATGATAGTGATCGAAAGAATATAATCTCTGGAACTGGTTGTCATAATGTGGTTGTTTTTCCTGAATATGGAATGAGTGCACAAAAATAGCGGATTTTCATTTTGTTAACATTTCTTTTATTTTTGATTTTTCATTGTACCTTTGACCAAGAGGCCTGATTTGTTTCATTCACAATCTGGAACGACAATAATTATGGAATACACGAACGAGAAGTTCAACATTTTAATCGTTGATGACAGGAAGGAGAACCTGATTACCCTGAAGTCTCTTATAGAAAGTCCTGAACTTAATATCATAGAGGCGTTATCAGGGAATGAAGCACTTGCTGTCATGCTTGAACACAATATCTCTCTGGTTTTAATGGATGTGCAAATGCCTGGCATGGATGGCTTTGAGACTGCCGAACTGATGCGCGGGAGTGAGCGGACAAAGAACCTGCCGATCATTTTTATCACGGCAACATACCGCCAGCCAAAACAGATATTCCGTGGATATGAGTCCGGTGCGGTTGATTATCTGTATAAGCCACTGGACAGGAAAATACTTCAGAGTAAAATCAGGGCCTATATTGAGTTTTTCAAACAAAAACATGAACTTGAAGTAACTACAAGGCAACTCAAGAAAACCCTTGAAGAGGTTGACCAGGCTAAACGAACGGCAGAGGAGGCCACTATCGCTAAAAGCTCTTTCCTTGCCAGTATGAGTCATGAAATACGAACTCCGTTGAACGGGATAATTGGTATGACCGATTTGATACTTATGGATTCAGAGCTGCCCGAACACTACTATGAACATCTCACAGACATCAAGCAGAGCAGCGAGTCGTTGCTTGAAATCATCAATGAGATCCTGGATGTATCAAAAATTGAAGCCGATAAACTGGAACTTGAACACATTGATTTCAGTCTGAGGGATGTAATCGGGAAGGTGGTCCGTCTACTCTCAGTTAAGACCTTCCAGAAGAGCCTGGAGTTTATATGTCATTGTCCTCCCGATATTGTCGATAACCTGGTTGGAGACCCTACCCGTCTACGCCAGATCATGATAAACCTGCTCGGGAATTCTGTGAAATTTACCGAAACCGGCAGCATCACGATTGCCGTGAAACTCCTCGAGAGGGATGAAAAGGTTGCGCGGATTGAATTTTCGATCTGTGATACAGGAATCGGTATCGATGAGGAGATTCTTCCAAAACTTTTCCGCTCTTTCAGCCAGGCTGCTAAATCTACTACCCGAACACATGGGGGAACCGGTCTGGGCCTTTCTATCTCTAAGAAATTGGTGGAGATGATGGGAGGAACCATCCAGTCTACAAGCAAAAAAGGAGAGGGAAGTTGCTTCATATTTATCCTCCCTATTGATGTGGGAAAAGGGGCGGATTTTGAAACCAAAATCTGTTTGCCTGAAACGATTAAAGATCTCCATGTTATGCTGGTCGACATGCAGACTGAACACAACAAGGAGCTGGAGAGTTTTTTCAACCATTGCAACATACCTGTTTCCGTTGTTACTTCGGCTGAAGATGCACTTAAACTTGCAGCAAAACCTGATGCCAAAAAATTCGGTGTCATCCTGATTGATCATCTGTTACAATATCATGACGGGAAACAACTCTCTCTGCTTCTGGAAGAGGAGATGCCGGAAGGAACCAATCCATCTTTCATCATGCTTACAGATGATAAATCAATCCATTCAACCAAACGGATTAAACTTGCCGGTATCGATCATATCCTGTTTAAACCGGTTATGCAAAAAGAGCTTCAGTGGATGTTTCAGCGAATATTCATGAAGGAGATGGAGCTTCCTGAAAAAGTCACCAGTTCCCATCCAGAGGCATCCGACAGATCCTTACGTGATCTGACCGTCCTTCTTGCTGAAGACAATGTGATCAATCAGAAGATCGTAGTACAACTGCTCTCCAAACGGGGAATAAAAGTGATCACGGCAAGCAATGGCCTTGAAGTGGTAGAGCGGGCCAATGAACGGAAATACGACCTGGTTTTCATGGATGTCCAGATGCCGGAACAGGATGGTTTTGAGGCAACGCGGCAGATTCGCAGCAACACAAAAGGGCCTAACGCAAACACTCCGATAATTGCACTGACTGCCAATGCCATGAAGGGCGACCGCGAAATGTGTATTGAGGCAGGCATGAATGAATATCTTTCCAAACCATTGAATCCTGATGAGATCTTTCACTCCATCGAAGAATTTTGTAAATAAGCTATAACAACAAAAAAATATGTGGAATAGAGTCGAAAAAACAATTCACAAATACTTTCCCGACTTTCACTGGAGAACTCTTAAAAATCTTGGAATAGGAAAAACCATGTTATTGTGGTTTCTGGCTATCTCCCTGATCCCACTTGCCTCACTAAGTTTCATTAACTATCTCTATTATTACCAGGGACTTAACATTTTAACCAAGAAATCCCTTTTTACCACCTCCCAACTCCGGGTTAATGATTTGAATAATTATTTTCAGCAAGCTGATAACTATCTCACCTTCTTAAAAGAGGACCCGGAACACATCGAGCTCCTTTCCAGGGCAGATCATGAGATGAAGGCTTCGGGAATTTCTCCTTCTGAATTCGTCTCAACAGCCCAATACAGGACTACTGCCACGCAGTTAAAACACAGCTTTGGGAAATCCTGGGAACTGGAAGGACTTTATAACATTTTGATGATAAACCTAGATGGTACTATCGTTTTCAGTTTGAAAAATATGGGGATAGCCGGACAAAACCTCAATGAGGGTATCCTTTCAAATTCTCATATCAGCAAGACATTCGGAAAGATTCTCAGAAGCAGTTCCACCCTCTTTTCCGATCTGGAATACTTCCCTTCTTCAAATAACGTCATTACCGGTTTCCTTGGATGTCCCATTTCTGACCCGCAAGGCAACAAGATTGGGGTGCTGGGTATCCAGATCACCACCGAACGGATCGACAGGATCATCCAGTACAGTGTTGGATTCGGAAGTACAATGAAGGTCTACCTGGTTGGCCTGGATCTCAACCTTCGGTCAGTGGGTGAATCCGGGAACAGCGAAGTACTTCTGCGCCAATCAGAAGACAATTCCAAGACACGGCTGTGGCGCTCATCCAAGATCAACTCCTCTATCTCCACTCCTGATGGTAAACCGATCATCGAAGAGGTCAGTTATTATCAAAATTCTCAGGATCTGGATGTTATGGGTTTGTTTCGGGAGATTGATTACCTGCAAACACTTGGCACCGACTGGGCATTGGTAGAAGAGATCGGAACCTATGAGGCACATGCGATAGGCCGTGAACTTTCCACGTTTGCCAAGATCTCACTCGTTGTCACAACCATCTTTGTATTCATCATCTCCCTGTTTGTAACAAGCCGTTTTGTCACACCAATCAAGAGCATCTCTGCCTGGGCAAAACAGGTAGCGTTGGGTGAGCTGATCAGTAAAGATATCAGGGTATCGGAGGATGAAGTGGGAGAGATGAAACATACATTCAACCGTCTTGTTTCCTCCCTTCAGCAGTATGCTGATGTTAGCCAGTCGATCGCTTTGGGCGACTATTCCAAAAAGGTTCCGATACGGAGCCAGGAAGATATTCTCGGCAAATCCATGAATGAGATGGTGGAGAGTTTCAAGGGAGTGGTGAAACAGGCTAAAGCTATTGCAAGTGGAGATTACTCCACCAATGTTGTTCCACGAAGTGATCAGGATACGTTGGGAATTTCCCTGTTCAACATGACCAAAAAGCTCCGGGAATCATCATTTGAGATCAAGACACAGGATTGGCTCAAAACCGGAATCAATGAGCTGAGCCTGTTGAGTAGCGGAGAGCAGGGAATCAAAGATCTCTCTAATGCAGTGTTGACCTTTCTTGCCCATTACCTTGATTCCCAGGTGGGCTTGCTTTTTGTTACCGGCGATAAAAACGAGCTGAACCTTACCGCCTCTTTTGCCTGTGAACCGGAGGTCACAACCTTAACATTTGGTAACGGTGTGATAGGACAGGTTGCTAAAGAGAAAAAATCGCTGATATTCAGTACTGTATCAGATACAATGCCCTCGGTAAATATCGGACCAACCATTGAGAAACCGAGCCATTTCATCATTGCACCTATCTTGTTTGAGGGACAAATTTTAGGCGTAATCCAGCTAGGCTCCTTCCTGCCATTCGATGAGGTGAAGCAACATTTTCTTGAGATATCACTGGAAACAATCGCATTGGCTATCCATACTGCCAGGTCGCGTGAACGGGTGGAACAGCTATTACTCAAGACTCAGGAACAAGCCAATGAACTTGCAGAACAGAAAGAGGAGTTGAGGCAGATAAACGAAGAGTTGGAAGAGCAAACGAAAGCGCTTCGCCAATCGGAGGAGAACCTGCAACACCAACAGGAAGAGCTGCGGGTCATTAACGAAGAGCTGGAAGAGCGAACAAAAGTACTGGAACTACAACGGGACGACATCCGGAAGAAGAATCAGGCATTGCAATTGGCTCAGATCGAAATCAAGCAGAAAGCCGAAGCTCTTGAAGTAGCCAGTAAATATAAATCGGAGTTCCTTGCCAACATGTCGCACGAGTTACGTACTCCTCTCAACAGTATCCTCGCTCTTTCAGAATTGTTAGCGCTCAACAAACATAAAGGGATGGTAAAAGAGGATATCGAGTTTGCCAATGTGATCAACTCTTCAGGGAAAGATCTTCTTGAGCTGATCAACGACATCCTGGATCTCTCCAAAGTTGAAGCCGGGAAACTCGAAGTGGATCTCGAAGATCTTTATTTCGAGGATCTTGAAGATTACGTCAGGAAAACCTTCTCCCCTTTAACGAATCAAAGAGGTATCACCCTGGAATCCAAAATAGAAAAAGGTATTCCTGAACGTATTGAGACAGATCCTCAGCGTGCCCTTCAGATCATCAAGAACCTCCTGTCAAATGCTATCAAATTCACTGAAAAAGGAGGTGTCACCTTCAGTATTCACAGGCCTGACAAGGATGTGATTTTTACCAATCCCAACCTCACACCAAAAAATTGTATTGCTTTTGATGTCACAGACACAGGGGTCGGTATTCCTGAGGATAAGGTAAATTTAATCTTCGAAGCCTTTCAGCAGGCAGATGGAACAATTAGCCGTAAGTTCGGGGGGACCGGACTTGGACTTACCATCTCACGCAGTCTGAGCTGGCTCCTTGGCGGAGAGATCAATCTCAAGAGTACTCCAGGCGAAGGCTCAACTTTTACACTGTACCTTCCTGAGAAATTAGATTCTGCAGGCGAGAAACCAAAACAAAAAGAACCTTTAGTTGCCTTTGAAGAGGATCAGGAGACAGATGCTCCTGATGAGAAAGAGGCCGCCCCTGAAGAGACAGAAAAACCTTCGTATGCAGAAAATAAATCCAACAAGGTATTTGAGAACAAAAAAATCCTGATTGTTGATGATGACATGCGGAACGTTTTCGTTCTCACAAAAATACTGGAAGATAAGAAGGTCCAGATTATAGTGGGAAAAAATGGCCGGGAAGGGATTGATAAACTAAACCAGAACCCTGATACCGCTTTAGTCATTATGGATATCATGATGCCGGAGATGGATGGATATGAGGCAATGCGGGAGATCCGCAAGGATAAACGTTTTGTTAAACTTCCGATGATCGCACTAACGGCAAAAGCGATGAAGGGAGACCGTGAGAAATGTATCGAAGCAGGAGCTAATGATTACCTCTCTAAACCTGTCCAACCAGAAAAATTGGTTTCACTCCTCCGGGTCTGGATCCAGAAATAGGGATTCCGGCTTCTTGTGCTTGATCATCTTCCCATCAACAATAAAGACGATAGATTCTGCGATGTTTGTTGAATAATCTCCGATACGCTCCATCTGAGTCAGTATGATGATCAACGCTGAGGCAACAACAATCACCTCCCGCTTTTGACCCATCTCTTCCAGAATGTTATCGGTAATCTTCTTGCAAAGACTTTCAATAGCCGAAGCCTGAATAAAAATATCCCTGACAAACGTTGTGTTCCAGGTATTAAGGATTGTTATTACGTCCTTTACAATTACATCTGTCATACGGATCAGCTCCTCCATCTCCAGCTCCTTCAGTATCTCAGGGTATTCAGAAATCGCCTCTACCCTGGATGCGATCCCTACTGCATGATCACCCATCCGTTCCAGGTCATTGTTCATCTTTAGCGATGACATGATCATCCTCAGATCGGTTGCAACAGGCTGCTGAAGCGCAAAGATGCGCTGACAGAGTTTGTCGATCTTCACATCAAGCTTATCAACTATTTTATCGTTGCTGATTACCTGGGAGGCAAGATCTGTATCGCAAGTCTGTAAAGCAAGCATGGTATTGTGAATCTGGTCTGCCACCAGGTTTCCCATTTTTAGAATCCGTTTTTTTAGCTTTTTCAGCTCCTGTTCAAAATGTCGTTCCATCGTTTCAGGTGTTGATAATGATTAACCAAAACGCCCGGTGATGTAATCTTCTGTCTGCTTCTTGTCAGGTGTTGTAAAGATTTTTTTTGTCTTTCCAAACTCTATCAATTCACCCAGATAAAAGAAAGCGGTAAGATCACTAACCCTGGCTGCTTGCTGCATGTTATGCGTAACGATTACTATGGTGAAATTCTTTTTTAGTTCAAAGATAAGCTCTTCTATTTTTGCGGTTGATATGGGGTCCAATGCACTGGCCGGCTCGTCCATCAGTATGATCTCCGGATTGACGGCAAGGGTACGGGCAATGCATAGCCTTTGTTGCTGACCTCCTGAAAGGCCTAACGCCGAATGGTTCAGCCTGTCTTTCACCTCATTCCAGATGGCAGCACGTTGCAACGAAGTTACCACAATCTCCTCCAGATCTTTTTTATTATTAATCCCATTGATCTTTGGTCCGTATGCGACATTTTCAAAGATTGATTTGGCAAAAGGGTTGGACTTCTGAAAAACCATTCCGATCTTCTTCCTGAGGTTTACAACATCTACCTTCTTGTCGTAGATATCAAGTCCGTCTATGAGTACCTTTCCTGATGTCTTAACATTTGGGATCAGGTCGTTCATTCGGTTCAGGGTTCTCAGAAATGTCGATTTTCCACATCCAGACGGGCCAATGAATGCCGTCACCTGGTTCTCCGGAATTTCAACGGAGACCGAATTGAGAGCCATTTTCTCCCCATAGTAGAGGGAGAGCGCTTCGGTGACGATTTTCGTGTCTTTCATTCTTTGCTTCTTTAGGCCTTCACTCTCCGGCGAATTCTTGCCCGGATAATGACGGCTATAAAATTCAGTAAAAATGTCAACATCAACAACACCAGTGTCGTAGCGTATTGGATGGACATAGTTCCATCTACGTCGGCCGATTGTGTTGACATGATGTATATGTGGTATCCCAGGTTCATAAACTGATCACTCAGGGATGTGGGAAGTGTTGCCAGGTAGTAAGCAGCACCAGTGAAAAGAATAGGTGCTACCTCGCCGGCTCCCCGGCTCACTGCCAGTATCATTCCTGTCATGATACCCGATATTGACCCTGGGATGACAATCTTTTTGATCGTTTGCCACTTTGTAGCTCCCAGTGCCAGACTTGCTTCCCGGAGTTCGCGCGGAACGGTTCGGATCGCCTCCTCCACGGAAATTATAACCACGGGGAGGGTGAGCAATGACATGGTCAGGCTGGCCCATAAAATATTAGGCTGCGCCCACCTCAGTTCACCTCCCAGAAAAATGGAGTCCATTTCGCCTCCTATAAACTTGATAAAGAATCCCAAACCGAACAGCCCGAAAATAATGGCAGGGACTGTTGCCAGTGTGCGAACGGCAAAACGAATGGTTTGGGCAATCACAGATTTCTCGCTGGCATATTCTGTCAGATAAATAGCGGTGATCGTACCGAAGGGAACGGCAGCAACAGACATGATGATCACCATCAGCGCAGTCCCGTATATTGCCGGAAAAATTCCCCCCTCTGTCATCCCATTTTCAGGGAAGGCTGTCAAAAACTCCCAGGTTATTTTATCCTTTGATCCAATGATGACCACCACCAGGATAACCACGATGATCGCAATGATAGCAATGGCCGAAAAGGCCGATGCCCCCACCAATACTCCTCCGGTGATTTTTCTTCTCCGACTCATGATGTTTTTCCCTGGAATCGTTTCATCAGGCGTCCTTTCACGTAAAATTCGGCAAGTGCATTCAGGCTGAAGGTGAAGACGAACAGCAGCGAACCGATGAGGAACAACACGCCGTAGTGCGTATCACCGAAAACCACCTCGGCCATCTCTGCGCCAATTGTTGCCGCAAGCGTTCGTACCGACTCGAAAGGATTGGCTGAGATCAGAGCTGCATTACCTGTTGCCATAAGAGCAATCATGGTTTCGCCGAACACCCGTCCTATTCCCAGCAGGATTGCTGCGAAGATTCCCGGTGTTGCTGCAGGTAGAGTAACAAAAAGAGCTGTCTGCCATTTCGTTGCGCCCAAAGCGAGACTAGCCTCTTTGTAGGAGCCCGGGATGGCAGTCAGGGCATCCTCTGTAATCGTGAAGATGATCGGGATAGCTGCCAAGCCCATTGCAATGCCCCCAACGAAAGCATTCAGTCGTGTTTCATAACCAAAGAGGTCCTGTAATACAGTTGCCATCACCATCAGTGCAAAAAATCCAACCACAACCGACGGGAACCCAGCCAGCAACTCTATAGCCGGCTTAATCCATTCACGAAGCCAGGTTGGAGCAAATGCGGCCGAAAATAAAGCAGCCAGGATGGCAATCGGTGCTGCAAACAGGATTGAAATAATGGTGATCTTTATCGTACCAACAAAAAGCGGGATCAAGCCGTATCGTGGATTGGATGAGACCGGATACCATTCATCGCCAAGCAGATCCTTTACTGTAACCCGCTCATCTTCTGAAGCTGTTCCTTCCGTTCCGTAATCCCGGTTCCCCATCAGGGAGCTATCCAGTTCAATCCCGTAAACCTCCGGCTGAAGGTTCTCCTCTTCCGGTTCAGCGAACACACCGTACTGCTCAGGTACAAGCTCTTCGCTGCTGGTGACAGATGACTTTTCAGGTTGTTGAAAAACGGGGAGAGTCTCACGAAAGACGAAGAAAAAGATCAGGACAATGATGGTAATGGAGAGAAAAGCAACACCGGAAATGATCCGCTGAGAAAGGTATTCAGATAGCCTGAACCTCTTTCTCATCGTCTCTTTGGTAAATCCTTTCTGATTCATTCCTATCTGACCGGGAAGTACCCGACCTCAGTTACCATTTGTTGGCCTGCAGGGGAAAGAATCCAGTCTATGAACTCCTTGGTCTCGCCGGTAGGACGAATTGCAGTGTACATGTAAAGGTACCTGCTGATCGGATAGAGCCCTTTCTTGATATTCTCTGCATTGGCCTCATATCCGGGACTATCAGCATCTTTTTTAACCTTGCAGATCTTGATGCCTTCGGCATATGCTGCACCACCATATCCGATCCCATTCGGATCTTTCAACACCGCATTAACAACGGCAGCAGTCCCAGGAAGCGTCTGGCAACTTGGTGCATAATCTCCTTTCACCACCTCCTCCTGGAAGAAGACATAGGTGCCGGAGCTGTTCTCGCGACCATAGAGTTTGATAGGTGCATCCTTGCCGCCTACCTGTTTCCAGTTGGTTACTCTGCCGGAAAAAATGTCAGCCAGTTGCTGAACTGAAAGCGCATTTACACCATTTGCCTTGTTGAGGTAAACGGTGATCCCGTCTTTGGCACAAGGGATCTCAATTCCATTGGTATTGTATTTCTGTTTGATCTTTTCGATTTCCGATTTTTTCATCGGACGGCTGGCGTTACAGATATCGGTAGCTCCATTGATCAAGGCAGCGATTCCGGTTCCGGATCCTCCTCCCGTTACCTGAATGATGATGTCGGGATGACTTTTCATGAATACTTCAGCCCACTTCTGGGATAAGATCACCATGGTGTCGGATCCTTTTACGGTTACTTTTTTCTGGGCAGGGGCAAATGCCACCCCAGCTATGGCAATCATTGCGATGGCCAGAATTTTGATAATTTTTCTTGAGTTTTTCATTGTTTGTTTATTTATGACCCCTCCCCCAGCCCCTCCCCTTAAAGGGGATGGGAGGGTGGGTATGATTAAAATTTGGCCTGTAAACGCAGGGTAAATATATTTTGAGGGAATACCCTGTTATAGTCGTTGTAAACTGTCATGTCGTTTACATCATATTTTTTTACCAGGTTAGAGTTGCCTGATGCATCCACACCCACTTTTTCATTGATTGGCATCTCGTAGGCGACCTGGATACGCAGATTTTTTGTAAAGAAATAGTTCCACGCAAAGGTCAACGTATGAAATGTAATGTCAGAGCTTCCGCTCTTTAACGAATTATCTGTAATATTCTCAGTCGTCTCATTGAACAGAATTACAGGACTGGTTCCGTCAATAATAGTGGTGTTTGTGTTGATATCTGAAGAGTTGGCATCATAACCAACTACACCAATCTGTTTGCCTGAAAGTTTGGTATTCGGATCGTAGAAATCCCAGCGGAAAGCGAACTGATTCCGCTTGCCTATATTCTTTATCAGGTAAACATAACCACCCATGAAATTCCGCCTGATAGTTGGTTTAATTTCATTGGTATTGGTTATCATGGAGGTCAGGGTAAGGGTATCATTGTCAAGGCTGAATTGAGAATCCTCAAAGGAAAAGGTGCCAACAGCGCCTGAATAACTATTGATCCCCATCAGGTATTCTGCCCGTATCTCCAACCCACCCAATACATCCATATACAGCTGCATCTCCCCACCAAACCAGTTACGGGTCACACTCTCTCCAACCCCTACGTTCTTATCCAGGGTATAATCACTATTCAGAAGGGTTGTGGAATTAGATTTCTGCCAGCCGAAGTAGCCGCTTGCCCCAATGTTAAGCTTACCAAAGCCTCCCAGTTTAAAACCATATGTTACACGGGTCATAAGATCCTTGAAGGGATCGAAATCGACAGCCCAGAGATTGACATTGGCTCCATATATATCATCAATGACCTTAAACGTGTTTCCATTCAGAACGGCCAGTTGCACTTTTAATGGAAATTCTGGTGGAGTTATTTCCAGTTTTACACCAATGCCTCTTTCTCCGGGATATAACTGCCTGATCACACGGGACCTCTCCGGTACTTCCCGTTTACTGGAGGAATATTCCACCGCGAAATTAGGTCTGTTAAACTGTCCGGCCCATAGAGAAAAAGTCTTGATCCATGGATCATGTAATTCTACATAAGCGTCCCTTAACACTGTTCCCGTTACAGTGAAATTCGGCTGCAACACAAAAATTACCTCTTCAATGGGTTGGTATTTTATTTTGATCCGTGCCCGGCGAACGAGGAACGTATTATTCGGATAGATGGCAGGGTTCTCATAGTGGAGCCATTGGGCCTGAATGTATCCGGATAACTTTATTTTAGTAATTTTCTCCAGGTTGTTCTCAGCTGTGGCTAACCGCTCTTCAAATCCTTCAACCTTATCGTGGAAGTTGATTTCTTCTCTCTTCAAAGAGTCGTTTACCTCTTGTGAATAAATTTTTTCTGTTGATAAAAAGGTGGCAAGAGATACCATGACCACCAAAATCAGTTTGCTTTGTAATTTCTTAATCATCTTTTCAGGTTTTTTGTTGCCGCAAAAATAGCACAAGGATTCCACCTGAAAGTTACGGAGATATTACCTTAATATTAAATAATTGTTAACAAAAAAGAGGCTGTCTCAAAACACCGGGACAGCATCTTTCCCTGTAAGTGTATTGTTTACACATGGTATTGATTATTAGCCTTTTTTATTTGTTTCAGGGTTGATTGTAATACTTCTTTCGTAATTTTAACGATCCAACAATGTTATTCAAAATACCTAAAAATATAGTACTTTTAAAATCTGTGCCCGACTCAAATGAAGATAATTAGAACGATTGATATCCTGTTGGTTGAAGATAACCCAAATGATGCAGAGCTCACCCTTCTTGCTCTGAATTCCAACAATCTGGCAAATAATATTCAGGTTATCAGAGATGGTGAAGAGGCCCTGGATTTTCTTTTCAGACGGGGTGAGTTTGCCGGCAGAGAAAGATTCGATTTGCCCCGTCTGATTCTTCTTGACCTGAAATTACCTAAAGTAAGTGGTATTGAGGTACTTGAGCAGATCAAATCCGATGATCTTTTCAAGCTTGTCCCGGTTGTGGTATTAACCACTTCAAAGGAGGAACGTGACATAGTTCAGAGTTATCACCTGGGAGTAAATAGTTATATTGTGAAACCAGTTGACTATCAGATATTTATTAAAATAATTACTGAAATAAGTCAATACTGGCTTTCCGTTAATGAGTTACCCAATTAATTGGCAATGTAATGCAAGCACCTATAAAAATATTGTTACTTGAAGACTTTCCGCCTGATGTAGAACTTATCGAACGGGAACTAATAAAAGCCGGTATTAAATTCAACAGTAAGCATGTCGATAACAAGGCCGATTTCATTGAGGCAATTCAGAAGTTCCTCCCCGATCTTATCATTTCTGATTACAGTCTTCCACAATACGACGGATTATCAGCTATCCGGGATCTTCGGGCACTTTCTCCCGGAACTCCGATCATCATCGTCACGGGCTCATTAGATGAAGAGACAGCTGCCGACACGATTAAATCAGGAGCCTGGGATTATGTAGTGAAAGAACGGCTATACCGGCTACCTTCAGCCGTAAACCAGGCTTTAAAACTCAAACAAGAGATTGAAAGCAAAATCTCAGTCGAAAAAGCCCTCCAGCAAACCGAAGATGAATATGAGACCCTTCGGAACAATATACCACTTGCAATCTATCGGGCCACAGTTGAAGGTAAGTTGCTGTATGCAAATCCATCCTTCTGGTCGATGTTCGGATATGAAAGCATTGAAGAGGTGATGATAAAACCCATGATCGAACATTACCTCCATCCTGAAGACCGCGGCAGGTTGATGGGAAAACTCGTAGAAGAGAAAGTCGTCAGGGATTTTGAGATTGCGTTTTTACGCAAAGATGGCTCAACGTTCTGGGGCTCTGTATATGGCAGAGCTCTGTTTAATGAACAAGGAGACCATATATTCCAGGATGGCATCATCATGGATGTCTCGGAGCTGAAACAGACTCACAAGGAATTAATCTCAGCCAAGGAGAGAGCCGAAGAATCGGACAATCTCAAGACAGCGTTCCTCGCGAACATGTCCCACGAAATTCGCACTCCCATGAACGCCATCCTTGGATTTTCCGAATTACTGCTTGATCCATATTACTCAAAGGAGGATGTCACATGGTTTGTAAGTCTGATCCATAAAAACGGCAAGTCCCTGATTACTATAATCAACGACATCATTGAAGTGGCTAAAATAGAAGCCGGGATCTTACAGATTGAAAAGTCTTATTGCTCATTGGACACAATCTTCAGAGAACTCTACGAAACGTTCCGGGGAGATATGAGTAAAAAAGGACTTACCGAAATAGATTTCTCATATACTGCACCGGAAGAGCCCGGACTCAGGATATATACCGATCCCAACAGGTTGAAGCAAATCCTGAGGAACCTTCTGAGCAATGCCTTTAAATTCACGGAGCACGGCCGTATTGAATTTGGCGCTCAGGTAGTTGGCGCTAATATAACGTTCTTTGTTAAGGATTCCGGCCTGGGAATTCCCGAAGATAAATTTGAGATAATCTTTGACCGTTTTCGCCAGGTTGACGACTCACATACACGGGAATTTGGAGGGACCGGCATCGGCCTCACCATAGCTAAAAACCTGGTAGAGCGACTGGATGGCACTATCTGGGTAGAATCCGATTTATATAAAGGGTCTGAGTTTTATTTCAAACTCCCTTTCCAACCGGAAACACAGGGCGAGAGCGAAATAAAAGACATTCCAACTTCCGGGAAGCCTGCTGTTCAGGAAAATTGGGCTACGAAAACTATTCTTATTGTAGAGGATGTGGAGTCAAACTATATGTACCTTGAAACCGTACTGAAGAAGACAAAAGCAAATATTCTCTGGGCAGACAGCGGGCAAAAGGCTCTTGATTATATCAGAACCACCCCTGAAATCGACATTGTACTTATGGACATCCAGCTGCCTGATCTCAACGGACTGGACGCCACCCGGCAGATTAAAGAGATGCGGCCTGAACTTACCGTGATAGCCCAGACCGCATTTGCGTTATCTACAGATGAGGAGATGGTATACAACGCAGGCTGTGATGGTTACCTCACAAAACCGATCACAAAGAAAAACCTCATGTCCTGTCTTTCAACCTATTTACATTAATTACATCACCTTGTTAATAAAGAAGGTATTAAAGACTCTTGAGAAATTACTTCTTTGCTTTTCTGCTTACGATGGCCAAAATAATAATACCAACTGGAAGTAAAAGAAGAGAAAGTTCCCAAAAAGCTACATTGATAAAGGTCACCACCGTTGCCAGAACAGCAACCAGGGGCTCCACGATCATCTCACCGTTTATAGCTTTGACCTGGCCTCTTGTTACCTCCTTGTATATCAACCGATTGTTTTTGGAGGCATAATACCATCCCAGGAAACCAAACAATCCGATGAAGAACATGTCGATATTGAAAAAGAGCTGAACATAGAAATCGTTGCCAAATTGCATGCTCAGGGCATTGGGGTAAGGAGCGAGGGCGATAAAAAAGAGGTAGATAATATTGATCCAGGTATAGGTGTTGTCCACCTTAACAATGTATTTCGACTGGTTTGCATTGGTATACCAGTAAAGTGCCATAAACAGAAACACCAGGAATGCCGTAAAGAGTTCAGACGCTCTTTCTATTACAAATGCCTCAGGATCAATCTCATAGTCAGCCCAGAATGCAGTGTTATTGAATGTCAGCATCCCTGAGATGATAAACAATACCATAGATACTGCAAACACAATGTCGGTGATCCGGTGCAGCCTCTCCGGTGTTTGAATTATTGAATGTTGCTTTTCTTTATTCATATTGTTGGATTTAGGAAATCAGGAACCAATTGGCAACTCTACCCGTTTTTTAACTTCCCGCATAAGGTTTAAAGGAGTATCTGTAATAACCATGTTATACAGCCAGGCCGGGACAATGCCTCCCGGATCAACAAATCCCTCCAGGGTAAGACGTTTCATCCCGTCAGTAAGTGGTTCAATGGTCCATCGCTGCCAATAATTCTTTATCCTGATAGCATCGGGGTTATCCGGAATCACATCCAGCAATGGTACGGCGTAGATTATTTTTTTCCCGGTTATTGAATCTATTGTAACACGCGCATCCGCGCATAAATCACGATCCTGAAGAGGCCAGGGTACATTGTAAATCAGGTAATACTGAGTACGTACATTTTCTTCATGAGAAATTACCTGGAGCTCGCTGATGTCATCATCCCACCAATCGAAATTCTTTACATTCCCAACCACAGTTCCAATCATCTCCATAGTGGAGTAAACTTCCATTACCCCTTTGAAGGACTTCAAGGGGCTGCCCTCATCTTTCCGTGTATAGATTTTAATTCCATCCCGTTCTTTAATAAACTCCCAGGGTTGTGCAAAGAGATGAGGTGTAACCAACAAGCAGAATAATATATAAAATGTCCGCACAGCAATGGTACTTTTGAGTCAGAAAATTTTATACAAAGTAACAGTAAAATTTTAAAAACTTATAATTCGTAATATCCCTATTTTTACTTTTCGTGATTTTCAACGTATTGATTTAAGAGACGGAAAAACCATATGCAAGAAAAGCTGCAGGAAATCATTCCACGTATCATTAAAGGAGATCAGGAGGCATTCCGGAGTGTAGTAGAGCATTATCAGCACCCTGCATTTACGCTAGCATTCCGGATTATTGGTGATGAGGAAGAGGCAAAAGATGCTGTTCAGGAGGGCTTTATTAAAATATGGCAACGCATAGAAAGTTACAAACCATTCCACAAATTCTCTTCCTGGATGTTCCGGATCATGGCTAACTGTGCCATCGACAAAGTGAGGAAAATCAGGCGCCGGAATGAAGTGACTATGGAGGAGGTTTCGGGAAAACTGCAAAAAATCTATTCCGGTGACCCTGATGTCACTATGGATAATAAAGAGATGGCCCGAATGATCAGAATACTGGCCGGCAGACTTCCTGAGAAACAGCAACTCGTCTTTATCCTGAGGGATATCCAGGGGATGGAATCACCTGAAGTTCAGGATATCCTGGGTATCTCTGAAACCAGGGTAAAAAGTAACCTTCATCACGCCCGGAAGTCAATCCGTGAAAAAATTGACCGGATATTTTTACTTGAAAGGAGTCGGCTATGAAAATAAGACAAGACAAGAATGCTAACGATCAGTTGGGTCCAATCCTGGAAGTTTTGCGAAAAAATGAACCCCGGTTACAGGATACTGAAGAGATCCCTCAAAAGGTGATGCAATCGATCCGGAATATGGGTCAACGAAAATCTACAGGAGGTTTTGCACCCTCTCCCCAAATCCGCTATCTGACCTGGGCCCAACGATTGCTAACAGCTGCATCTGTTTGCCTGTTAATTCTTTATGGAGCTGAAGAGTTTATCGTAGTGAAGAAGATGAACACCCTGGAACAACATACTGCATCTGTCAAAGTTGAGCCAGCAAACACTATTGCCAGCCGGCTGGTAAAAAGCGGTATTAAGCTTACTTCTCTGCAGCAGAGATTCAAGATTCGAAAAAAATATCTGGCTGCGCACCAACTTGCAATTGTAAATCATATTGAAGAAACTCTTAAATCCATACAACCATGAAAATCCGAAAGATCCTTATAACACTTTTCTTCGTTGTTCTGATATTCAGTGGATGCCGTGAAATCAGTGTAACTACCCGGGTGCACGATGATGGATCATTCACCCGGATTATCCGGATTACAGGCGACTCTTCCTCTGTTTTCAAGGGAGACCTGCCCTACCCGGTTGATTCGACCTGGAAACGGGTAGCAGTCAGGGATACAACCGTCAAAGACTCAGATGAGAATGACGACAACGAGGATGATTACATCCTCACATATACCAAAACATTCACCAGTAGTGATGCACTAAATGCTGAGATTGATCTGGATACCAGCTGGCGTCATCAGCTTGACCGTCAGATAACAGTTACAAAGAGCTTTTGGTTTTTCTATTCCTATTTGACGTTCAGGGAGATCTTTAAGCCGGCAAACCCGTTTACCTTACTTGATTACAAGGAGTATCTATCAGCAGAAGACCTGCAGTGGATAAACGGTCAAAAAAGTATCATCAGCCGCTCGGACTCTAACCACTTTGATGAAGTGGAAGAGAAGGCTCTCCATTTTATTGCAGCTTCTGTTACAGCAGAAATGGAACAAATCCTGGAGGAGGGGATCACACGCCTGAATGATCCTGAACTTCCTGTCAGTGATGTGGCTCGTTTTCATGACAGTATCTACCATTATGTTGAGGAGTGGAAAATTGATAAGCCTGAAAAACTTATTGATTACTTCCAAAACTGGACTGGTAACCCGGTGGTTGGTCGCTTGCATAACATAACACCAGGTTTGTTCGACAATTTCAATAAGAAAGTACAGTTCTTCAACTCTCTCGTTGATATGGAATCCTATCCGGAAACCGTTGAAATGCCCGGATTGATCACCGAAACCAATTCCTCAATGCTGAAAGGGAACCAGGTTAGCTGGGAGGTTCAGCCATTGAATCTCATGCTTGTAGAATATGAGATGGTTGTCGAATCAAGAGTTGTAAACAACTGGGCCTTTGTGATTCTGGGAATTGTGATTCTGCTTTTGATTATTGTAATGGTTATAAAAGCATTGAAAACTTGATTTTCGAATCGTGATTTGTTATATTTGATGTTGAAATCAATCCTTACAAATCATGAAAAAGCTATTTCTGCTTCTATCATCAGGATTTATCCTGTTCTCCTTTTCCGCTCTATCCCAGACCTTTTGGGATGATGTCCCTCTTCCTGAACCAGTGACTGAGGTTGCTGCAATCAATGTTGATGAGAATGGTACTCTCTTTCTTGGCTCACAGGATGATGTCTACTATTCAACTGATTATGGAGAAACCTGGACTGAATCCAATAATTGGCCGGGGCATAATCCCAATTGCTTCGGTTTCAATTCATCCGATCACATTTTTATCGGGACTTTTTCGAATGGCATGTATCGCTCAACAAACGGAGGAAATACGTTTAGCGAGATTAATAACGGGTTGTCCTTTTGGAATGTCTGGGATATACTTGTCATGGAAAACGACGATATCCTTATCGCGACACCCGGAGGAATTTTCAAATCCAGCAACAACGGGAATCAGTGGAATCTGTTCGGAACAGGACTGCCTGCTGATGAGATCGAGAAACTGATCAGGGCTGAAAACGGGACACTTTTTGCAGGTACATTCGGATCGGGTATGTATCGTTCATTTGATGATGGTGCCAGCTGGACTGCTTGTAATTCAGGTTTGCCAGCCAGTGCCATGATCACAGCAGGGGTTGGAGCACCCAACGGGTATATTTTTGCAGGTATTTTTCCGGAAGGCATGTTCCGCTCAACAAACAATGGTGACTCATGGGAGGCTTTCAACATGGGTTTACCTTTTCTGAAATTATCCGGATCGCCTCGTGGCTTATCAGTAGTTGATATTAAAATCCAGCTTCTATTCGTCGTTTGTATCGTCTATTTCCATGGAGCATTTTATCGTTCATTTGATTCTGACAATAGAGATGAATGGTTGCCAATCATTGACGGGCTTCCGGGAGAACCTACTACTACTGCTTTATCATCAGGATCCGATAACCGAATGTTTCTTGGAACCTATGACCAGGGACTTTACCGAAGCTCCTGGGTCCTCCAAATCCCTGACCCTCCAGGCATAACTGATAATTATAGTGTAACAGTTTTCCCTAACCCCTTCCGGACAGTTACGACTATTGAATTTCATATTCCTGATAATGAGCAGGTTAAAATTCAACTGTTTAGCCCTATAGGGCAGTTAATCAGTATTTTATCTAAAGATACTTATACTAAAGGTTTTAATAAAATAGTTTGGGAGCCTGAAGGAGTGACACCAGGGCTTTATTATCTCAGGTTCCAGGCAGGGAGTTTCACAGGAACAAGAAAACTAATTATTAAATAATAAGCTTTCTCCTATTTTTCATTTAGCTTTTTAGTCAGGTAAACGATCAGGTTCTCGTTCGAGTCGGCCAGATTTTTATACTGCCCCTGAATACTCTGCAGAAATTTCAAGTACCATAGATATTGAGGTCTCAATTGTTTGGTCCAGAGGTTATAAAACTCACTCTTTGGACGCTCCATATTCAGGACAAGAAAGTTCATCCCATAGTTTTCTGCTTTGGTAAACAGGCTAAGCATATTAAGCTTATTATTCTCAAACTCATCGATCATCCGGATGGTTTCAAAATCCATGACATCTGTTCCTCCTGAAGCCAGAACAGCTTCCCAAACACGTGTATTCACAGAGGAGGTGAAGAATATAGGGACACCAAGGATATCCGGCATCTCTCCTCTTTTATAGGCTTCAAAAAAGGTATTAACCACACTGTCAAATATTGTACGTTCCTTCTCAATCTGGCTCTTTTCCAGCTCACACTCGGCAATAAAAAACTCATAAATTGCCATGGCTTTCCGCTCCTCTTTAACAGTTTGTTGGTAGTTTGTGAGGAAAAAAGCTCCCCAGACTCCAAGAAAAACCACAAGTAATTCAAACAATAACCAAAGGGGGTTTCTGGATGTTCGCTTTTCTCTTACTCTCATAATTGTATCTGTTTGATCTTACCAAAAATAAAAAATCTAACCATATGAACCACAGAAATCCCCGAAATGTGTATTTTCGCATATCACTAAATTGCATATTATGAACTCATCACGAATTTCAAAATGGTTGCCTCTCTTCATTCTTCTGGGAATAATCGTCACCTCCTGTGCTCCCGGAAACGCAGAATTTGATATCGATCCTGCCGGCTTCTGGATGGGGCTATGGCATGGTTTTATCTCATTTTTCACCTTCATCATCAGCCTGTTTACAAGTGATGTAGGTATCTATGAGATAAATAACTCAGGATGGCCTTATAACCTGGGATTTATCATTGGGATAATGATCTTCTACGGTGGCAGCTCAAAGTCGAGTTGCAGGAAGTGGAAGTAACAGATCCGGTAGGTTAATTCCTGACAAAAGGATAGTCATTTTTTGATCCGGTTATTCGGTCTCCTGGTACTCCTTGATTGTCTCGTTGACGTTAAGAATGTAATCCCCGATTCTTTCGCTTAAGGAGAAAAGATCACTATAAACAGAGCCTATTTTATGCTTGTACCTCTTCTCTTTGAGATCTTCAAAATGTTGCTGACGTAGCTGATCTCTCCCTCTGCAATATTGGTAAGGTAGAGGGCGATTTCGAGTTCGAGATCATCTGTTATCTCCTCATATTTCTCAATTTTTGAAAGTAACTTATAGTATTTCTTCGGTTTTATTTCTGTTTGAAGGGTTTGAAACAGGTAAAACATCTTCTCGACACGAAGTCCGAAATTTGCGATCTCTTTGCGAGCCTGGAGAATAGATAGTTCACTTGTTGAAAAAAGCCCCGACTTGATATACTTCAGGCTAAACTCTTCATCATCTTCACTTTTTTGAGGAACCATCAGTGTGGCAATTTTCGCAATAAATGGTGCAAATCCAATCAGGAGCAGGGTATTGATTACATTGAAACTTGTATGAAAAACAGAGAGCGCAATGGGATAAACACTTTTTATACTCTCAAATTCAAGGTTCGACAAATGGGTATTTAATATGGATACCCCATGCTTTTTCTGAAGAAAATAGTTTATCCCCACTAAAAAATAATGAAATAAAGCGAGCATCCAGATCACTCCGAAAAGATTGAAGATCAAATGGGCACGGGCCGCTCGTTTAGCGGATACATTCGCCACAATTGCAGCGAGGTTCGCTGTGATCGTTGTCCCGATATTCTCACCCAATACCATAGCAGCTGCTAACTCAAAAGGGATGAGCCCATTATAGCACATCACAAGTGTCAGTGCCATGGTGGCACTGGAAGATTGGATAATGATTGTGAGGATGGTGCCAATGGCAACGAAAATCAGGACAGACAAAAACCCAAGATCCGTAAATGAGGAGAGAAATTGCAGGGATTCAGGATTATTGTGGATATCAGGAACAGAAGTCCGGCATTGACAAAGCTAACGACCATGACCGTGGTGGCAGATGATGATTGGATGGTGGTGGTGATCAACATCCCTGTAAATACCCCTTTTATCCGGCTGCTGGTCATGGCAGCAAGAATGTGCCTCATCCTGCTTCCAGCCACTTTCTGAAGTGCATCACTCATAAGCTTCATGCCATATAAAAAGAGGCCAAGAGAGCCTGCAAGGGTAAGAATTTTCCCAAGAGTTGAAATCACTTCCATTGTAGCTTATACTGGTTAAAGAAGCCAACCAAAATAGAACAATTCAATATAAAAGGGGTGTAAATAAAAGGAGGGTTATAAAAAGTTATCTACAGACGACTCCTGAGTTTACCGCACAAAATACTACCGGGAGGCTGACCATGAAACTAAATGAAGCTATGTTGATCTCTGCCCGTTTGCCTATTCCAGGTCATTGTTAACAGGGATTCCGTATAATCTCTGAACCAGAAATTTACTAACAGGAATCAGCAGAAAAAAGAGGCCTGAATATGCCGGGATAATAAAAGCTGCAACCATTGCCACAAGCGAGACAAAGATAAACGACCAGGTATTTGCCTTTCCAAGGAGGATATCATTCCGGCTGATATCCGCAGAAACCAAGCGATGGTCCTTTGTTGCATAATGCCAGTTGAGCAAAAACAAAATGCCAATGATCAACATATTTGAAGAAAAAATCAGGGCTGCCAACCAATCGGTAGCATATGTTGATTGAAGAGAGGCAGAAAAGGGAACCAGGCATATGTACATGAGCAAGAAGATCGTCATCCACATGTGCTTGTAATCCGTTTGGATCAGGTTACTCATTTGCTTCCGCTGTATCATCCAGAAGATTCCCAGGAGAAAAAAACTGAGGAAATAGATTATAAATTCATTGATCTGCAAAAGCAATGCCTGGTGCAATCCAATCCTCATCACTGTCTCTTTTTCGGGGATGCTGATGTTTAATACGAGGATGGTCATGGCGATGGCAAAGATGCCATCGGAAAGTGCTTCGATGCGGTTAATCGGAAAGGGGGTTTTCCTGCCTGCCATTTTCAATGTATATAGTATTTTCGCAAAGATATTAATTTAACGCCTTTATATATGTAAATATTAGTGCTTTCTTGCGCGAAGAGGGTTGTTATTTTGATTTATTCTAAATTAATATTAGCTTTGTGCTTTGCAAGTTAGATTATTTATCAAATTCCTTTACTTTACATCAAAAATGATGAAGGAGTGATTTCCCTCGAACCAGTAATCATGAAAAAAGCCTCTTTCATTGTATCAGCAATATTCTTTTTTGTTTTTCATCTGCAGGCCAGATCACAATCCCTTCCTGAAATCCTGGATACCTTGCAGAAGATAACTGATGACACCACTCTTATCAGGGGTTTGAATCAGACGGTATTCCATTTTCATGATCCGGAGCTGGCAATTGACACCTTACTTGTTGCATTAAACATAATGAAGGAAGCTGGCGACAAAGATGGCCAGGCTGACATTTATGCTTCAATCGCAGAGATATATAATTTTCAGAACCGCTATCAGTTAGCTCTGGAAAATAATAAGAAAAGCACGATTTTATACAGAGAATCCGGCAACAAAAGCGGACTGGCATACCAATTGGTCAACCTGGCTGTAATCCAAAGGCAGATGGGGAATCTGGGTGATGCCATGACGAATCTTGTTGAATCCCTGCAAATCAGCCGGCAAATCAACGACACTACCAGTATGGTAGAATCACTCCTTGCCCTGGGTTTTACCTATATGTATGTAGAGAAATGGGAGGATGCCCTGAAGGTACAGCAAGATGCTTTTGACATCTATGAAAAGAGGGGTGATTCACTTGGTATTGCCAGGGTTTATAACGATATGGGTGCAACGAATATGAAGGCCGGAAAACTTGACGTCGCTTTGAAACAACATCAGGCTGCCCTTGCAATCAGGTTAAAATCAACCGATTATTATTATACCTATGCCTCCTACATTTACATTGGAGATATTTATTATCATTTGGGCTTGTATCCTGAATCAATCACTAACTACAAGGCGGCAATACCTTTTGCAAAACTTGCAGGGGATAAAATCGGAATTATCAAAACGCATATTTATTTAGGTACATCTTATTTTAATTTGCAAGAATACCATAAAGCCTTAAAGCAATTCCTTGAAGCATTGGAATTGAGCTACGAAGTTGAAGATCGTACCGGTGAAGCGCAAGCATCTTTGAATATAGCTAAAATTTACCTTGCATGGGAGAAACCCAGGGAGGCACTCTCCTGGTTGCAAAAAGCTGAAAAAGCTGCACCGAGATCAGATTTTCTTTTTCTGGAAAACATCTACGAAAGCATTGCCGAATCTTACCGCAAACTGGGGGATTATAGAAATGCTTATACTAACCTTCTGTTGTTCAACCAGGTAAAAGATTCGATGATTGTTGCCCAGAACCTTGATAAAGTAACCACGTTAATAAACCGGCTGGAGTTTGAAAACCTGCAGGCATTGCAGAAAGAAAGTAATATTAAAGAGCTACAGATCAAGCAAGCAGAAATCAACAGGCAAAAGATTGTCAGGAATTTCAGTTTGTTCGGAATGTTTGTTATACTGGTACTGGCCGTGATCTTTTTTATCCGGTTCACTGAGAAGAAAAAGTTGAATTCCAAATTAAACAGTGTGTTATCAGATTTAAAGTCAACCCAAACACAGTTGATCCATGCCGAAAAAATGGCTTCACTTGGTGAACTGACTGCTGGTATTGCACATGAGATCCATAATCCATTGAATTTCGTTTTGAATTTTTCTGAGCTTAATACCGATCTTATCAGGGAACTAAAGGAGGCCATCGAAGAGGATAATCTTGATGATGCCAAAGCGATGCTTGAAGATATTGTGGATAATGAGCAGAAGATCGTTCTCCACGGCAAACGGGCTGATTCCATTATCAGGGGGATGTTACATCACAGCCGAACAGGTTCAGGTAAAAAAGAACTCACCAACATCAATGCTCTTGCAGACGAATATATAAGGATGGTGTACCATGGGTTCCTGGCGAAAGACAAAACATTTCATGCTGATTTTCACATTGAACTTGACAAGAATATACCGAAAATCAACGTTCTTCCCCAGGAAATTGGCCGTGTACTGCTGAATTTGATCAACAATGCATTTTATGCGGTTGATGAGAAAGCAAAAGATACTGAATTTGAATATATACCACTTGTAACTGTAAAAACTTCTCTTATTAATGGAACTGCCAGGATCAGCGTAGCAGATAACGGGAACGGAATTCCTGATGATATATTACCGAAAATTTTTCAGCCTTTTTTCACAACCAAACCTTCCGGCGAGGGAACAGGACTTGGTTTAAGCTTAAGCTTTGACATCATTACCAAGGGGCACAGCGGTGAATTACAGGTGAATACAAAAGAAGGAGAAGGAACTGAATTTATCATATCCTTACCCGTCTAAGATTTGTATTGTCAATATTTATTGCTAATATTGAAGAATATTTAATGTGTTTCTTCTTTACTAAACTAAAATAATCATGGACGGACTAATTGGTATTCTGGTTTTTCTCGCAGTCGGAGCAATTGCCGGATGGCTGGCAGGTGTATTGTTTAAAGGCAGCGGTTTCGGCCTGCTTTGGAACATCATCGTCGGTATCGTCGGTGGAATTGTTGGCGGATGGCTATTTGGAACCCTGTTTGGAACAAGCTGGATAGGCGGGATCATCACGGCAGTTGTTGGTGCCGTTATCCTGCTTATTATTGTCAGCCTGTTCCGGCGGAGATAATTCCTCTTTACTTCCCGGGAATATTGACATTAACCAGAAAACGAAACCTATCTTAGGCGGTTCGCAGTTATTTTATCAGGATTTTCCTGACCGTGGTCCCTTCTGAGGTCTGCCATGCAACCAAAATCATTCCTGCATTCAGTCCCTGTATATCCAGATCTATGATCCCGTCAATGGGAGGCAATGGCTGTATCTTCAGGAAGCGTCCGGTGATATCATAGAATAGTATTCTGCTGGGTTCGTTCATCGTACCTTTCATAAACAGGGCATCTTCCACAGGATTTGGAAACAAGACCATTTCAGGACCTTTTTTCCGGGCATCTACACTGCTAATGCCATCCCATACAACGAACTGACCCATCATCCCATTGTCTTCATGAGGCAGAATGTGGCAGTGATACATGTAGGCATTCATGGAAGCAATGGGAGTCCCCCAATCCAGGAATTGGGTTATGAACCGTAGTTTCCAGCCTGGCCTGACCAATACATTGTCTTTTGGCCCTTTGAATTCATCAGGCATATCAATGTAACCACCTGAAATGCTGTCCCAAATATCCAGGATATAGAACCCTATATCGTGCATGTGAAAAGGATGTGAGAGATTCGTGCGGTTATGAATGGTCCAAATTTCCGTAGCTCCCAGTAGCACAGTGTCGTTAATGTAAGTCATATCGAAGTTTTTATGATCGATAGTGAAGGGGGTACTATTCCCCGGGTTTAAATTACCATAGAAGGTCTTGGTTCTGCGTCTGGATGTCAGGTTTGTATCAGGGATCTCCAGGGGTGGGAAGATTGACGGGATCGAAACAATTGGATTGGGTGAGGGCGCATCTACAACTATCATCATAAACGTTGTGGCAGCACTTCCATGGAGGTTTGCACTTCCAATCGTATTATCTGGTATTGAGCGGGCATAGTTCATCAAATAAAGGGTATCTCCTTCCCTGTTATTCAGATCCAGGACCCATTCAGTACGGACTCCGGCGCCCATAAGTACAGAATCCATGGGGAACGGTGCTGCCGTAAATCCGGCATCCGTGGCGACCAGGATAAAAGGTTCAGCCTGCTTCAGGTTATTACCAAGGCCTAAATAGTAGGCAAATTTGCCTGAGCCATTCAAAACCCTGAAACGAACCATTTGTGCGGGTACATGAAAGTAAGGCAGCATAACCCCATTGATCAGGGTAACATTGCCATTGCTCCCTGATGTATCTATCACTGTCACCCCGTTGACTTTCTTAAAATGCCGTTCCTGGATGATGATCGGGAAATCATCGATGCCATAGGTATGAGGCAACTTCACGTACAGGCTGTCTGTCAGGTCTTCCACATAGATCAATCCGGCCATACCCATCTCCGTTTGTTCGTAACTGTGTCCGTGTACATGAGGATGATACCACATGGTTGCTGGTTTATCCAGAATAGGAAAATCGATGCTCCAGGTTGAATCCGACTTGACCGGCTCGTGGGGGTTGCCATCAGCCAGGGCAGGTACATGAGCTCCGTGCCAGTGAACTGTGATCACCTGAGGGAGGTTATTTTTCACATTGGTATGCGTGTTTACTCCATATTCCCAAACGATTGAGGGTCCAAGAAAGGTATTGGATGTACTGTCTTTGTGATTAAACGCAAAGGTCTTCACAAGAGTGTTTAACGTATCCGTTCCGTTTGGATTAAAATTGTGGTATAATGTATCAACCCGCAGCTCAATGGAATCGCTGTGTATCCTGTAAGGAATAGGCAAGGGGTTAATATAGGTCTGACCAACCAGGTTTGCGGTACCTGACAGACAAATCAGTGATAAAACCACATTCAGGTAATTAGTGTAAAGTTTTTTCATGACGTTGTACTTAGTTTTAGTGCACAAAGATAATCTTATTTTGTCTAATTCCAAATATATTTCATTGAATATGAGTCTGTTAAAAATATAACATTCATTTTTTGTGTTGTTTTTACCGGATATGAAACCCACGAGATATTTGTATCTTTGGTAAGATTTAACCAGATGGAGTATGGAAAGTGATATCCTGAGCACCAATCGCAAAGCATTAAGAATAAATTTAGATTCATCGATTTACGGTACTATAGCTGAAATTGGGGGAGGCCAGGAGGTGGCTCGCCAGTTTTTTCAGGCTGGAGGCGCTTCCGGCACCGTTGCAAAATCCATTTCTGCTTACGATAAATTATTCAGTGATAAGCTCTACAATAAGAATAAGCCGGGTAAATATGTTTCTGAAGGCAGGCTATGCAAAATGCTGGATGCCGAGTACACTGAACTTGTCAGCCTCCTGACGGAGCAGCGGGAGATTCCATCAAAATACTTTGCTTTTGCCAATACAGTGACTACGCTCAATTTCAACAAGGATAACTACAGCCATGGCTGGATGGGGATGCGTTTTCAATATAATCCCGGTCCTGATCCCAATGAAGTATTACTCCATGTGCACCTGCTGGAGCAGGATACCCTGCTTCAGCAGCAAACTCTTGGTATTCTTGGTGTAAACCTGATCTTCGCCTGTCACAACTTTATAAAAAATCCAGTTGATTTCATCCTCTCCCTGATGGATAACATCTCCAGGGATCGGATTGAGATCACCATGATGCGTATGCGTGGACCGGATCTCGATTATGTTGACAACAGGTTGCTTGGAGTCCAGCTGGTGAAGAACGGCATGACATCAGCAATGATCTTTGACCGGAGGGGAGAGGTTCAGCAACCTTCCGATATGCTTTATAAAAAAAATGTCTTGCTCTTCAGAGGGGCATTCCGTCCCATTCATTACGTGGGATTCGATATGTTGAAGTCCAGTTACCGGATCTTCAAGCGGGATGAAGATTATGACCGCGACAACACCATGGCCCTATGCGAAATATCTGTCAACAACCTGTTAAGAAAGGGGGAAATTGATGAACGTGATTTTCTGGAACGTGTCGATCTGCTGAACGGAATGGGGCAAAATGTAATGATTTCGAAATTCAAAGAGTATTACAAACTTGTCAGCTATTTTTCACAGTTTGCTTTAAAGAACCTGAGGATTGTCATTGGTGTCCCGGCATTCATGAATATAATCAATGATAAGTACTATTCCGATCTGAGGGGAGGGATTCTGGAAGCATTTGGACAAATCTTTGTGGAAAACATGAAGGTTTATATTTACCCAACCATTCCATCGGTTTCAATTGATACCAGGGAAGCCGTCGGAGAACTCCTGACCTCAAAAGATATCCTCCTGTCAAAAGAGCAGCAAGGCCTGTATCAATACCTTGTAACGAACAGGAAGATCATTGATATTACCAACGTTAAGAAGGAGTGGTTATATATCAGTTCTGCCAATGTTTTGAGAATGATCCGCGAAGCTGAACCCGGGTGGGAGAAAATGGTTCCCAACTATATTGAAAAGGAGATCAGGGAGAAGGGGTTGTTCGGATACAAGCCCAAAGCTACTTGACTTATAGTAATCGTTTTTGTATATTGCAACCTGACATTTGATATAAAACCTCAATATCATGAAACGATTGATCGTTTGCCTATGCCTCCTGATTCCTGCAATTACCTATTGTCAGATTATCCATGTGCCGGGGACCTATCCCACCATTCAACAGGGTATTGATGCAGCGGAAGAGTCCGATACAATCCTGGTGGATGTTGGCACCTATCATGAAAATATTGTCATCTCCGGGAAGCGAATAGTGGTAGGTTCAAAATTTTTAATTACCGGGGATACGTCATATATATCTCAGACCATCATTAATGGAACACAGCAGGGATCTGTAGTTACTTTTGGTCCTGAAGAGATACTGGATACCCAATTTTCAGGATTCACTATTACCAATGGGAGTGGAAATACAGGTGGTATGGGTGGAGGCATCTTACTTACAGCCGCCAGACCTATATTAACTAACCTGGTTATTTCATCAAATTCGGCTAATCGGGGAGGAGGCATCTCTAACGTAAACAGTTCCACATTAAATCTGAGTCATTCAAGAATAATTAACAATTCTGCTTCGCTAAAGGGAGGAGGAATTTATTCTCATATTTCAAATTTGTTTGTTAATGATTGTGAATTCATTCAGAACAACGCAACCAGTCAGGGAGGAGGTGCCATTATTTTCGAAGTAAGTGAAAATTATGATCACACACTTCATGTCCAAATCCGGTCTTCCAGTTTCATCCAGAATATATGCAGCCAAAATGCCTCAGGAGGTGTGTCGATCAAGCAAACCGGGGAGGCAAATGAAATTGTTGTCAAAATTTCAGGGTGTACATTTGAGGAAAATCTCAGTAAAGGGAATAATTCATTGCTGATAAGTGGGGCTCAAGCAAGAGTGGACATTCAAAATTGTTCATTTACCAATAATGAAGCTGAACAATACTGCGCAGGTGCCGCTTTTCTCCAGAACGCACACGGTAGGGTTGTAGGTTCCCTCTTTGCAAATAACAGGGCCGCAACAGGAGGCGGAGACTGGAACTCAGGAGGAGCTACAGTCTGGGGAGGAGCTCAAATTGATTTTATTAATTGTGCTTTTATTGAAAACGAAGCCAGTTATGGAGCAGGATTGACGGTAGGCGGAGGAGGCACTGCAAATTTAGGTAATTGCATTTTTTGGGGTAATACGAATGATCAGATAGCCCTGGTTGATTTTAATGATATTGGAGGAAACATTGACATCGGGTTCAGCAATATTCAGTATGGCATTGATTCCATTTCGGTGACGCCAAATTCCTATCTGTTTTGGGGCGAAGAAAACATGGATGTTGATCCTCTGTTTGTGGGTGAAGGTGATCACCCCTACTCCCTGGATAAACATTCACCATGTATCGATGCCGGGACTCCGGATACAAATAGTTTGAATTTACCGCAATACGATTTGATTGGAAACTGGCGGGTTTGGGATGGGGATAGCAATGGTGTGGCAATTATTGATATGGGACCCTATGAGTATGGTCCAAGTCTTCTGGGTATTGATCCCACTGAGATAGACAAGCCAACATTATCCTGCCTTACTGTTTACCCCAACCCCTTTTCATCCTCCACAACCATAGAGTATAAACTGGCTCATCCGGCGAAAGTAATAATCATTTTTTATAACCAGCTGGGGAGACAGGTGGAAATAATTGAAGCATACCAATTAAAGGGTTTACAGAAGATGGTGTGGGCTCCGGCCAACCTGTCGGATGGCATTTACTTCTACAGGTTCAAAGCTGGCGAACAAATGGCATCGGGTAAGTTGGTGTTGAAGAGGTGAACTTCTTCATCGTTACATCCTCATAGGGATAGTCTTCCATTGGTAATAAGTTTTCCCATTACCAGGGTGTTCATAACCGTATATGAATGGCCTGTTTTTGCACTCAATCTTCGTGTTTTATGAAGGGAAGGATCAGGAATAAAAAATCTTGAAAAAAAGTTTTAGATATTCTTATAGAAGCTTTTCATTATGGACCCGATGGCATGGATATTTTCCTGGGCAACTATTCTCCCGATGATCAACGCAATGGAAGTCTCTTTTTATCCAAAGCAACTTTTCATTCTCCGGATTCTGATGGCCAGATTCCTGTTTCCGCTGAAAATGTAAACATTAATGGAGATAACATGTCATGGTGGATTGATAAAAACACCTATTTCCTCACAAAGAGGTCAATCTCCACAACATTTAAAGGAGGTAACATTGAATTTACCGCAACGTACAAATATATCCCCGGGGGTATCAACTATATGGCATATGCAGAGCTCCTTATCCCGGCAAAAAACCTCATCGTCAGGATCCATTACTTTGATTACAAGAAAAATTAGGATTGAAGCTACTCAGTGGCTTTCTCGATTAACCGTTTGACAATGCCGGCGGGGCCCTCCGGGAACCAGGTGTTGATCATCCATTTCGGGGCATTCCCCACAGGCGAGAAGGTGACCGTCAGGATGAGTTTGGTTTTTCCGTTGCCGATATACTCAAAGTCAAACAGGGCATCATAGAGAGTCATCCTCCCGGCATCCGTTCGCTTATAGGCATCCGGTTCTGCGGTTGCCTGCACCCGCAATCCTTTCTCGCCGTCCTTTTCCACTCGCATCCGGTGCACCAGGTCGTTGTCAGGCATCGGCCAGGGTGAGTCAAAAAAAAGATATATGATCCATTCATTGTCGTTGATCCGTTTGATCTCTTTACTTAACTCATTGTTTTCCCAAATGTAAATGTAGTTTTCACTGCTACGCAAGAATTTTTCCGCATTGTCAAGGGTAATATCGCCTGTGATCTCAGCAATGTAATAGATGATCTTGATATCTTCCCCGCTGGCATCTTTCGCGCTGACTACCTCACTCTTTATCTTCACCAGGCCATCTTTGGATATCTCTTCATTCCAGTTTCGGTTTTGCGAAAGAGTATGAAATCGGATTTATTTCTGTTTGCCAAGTTAAGAAAATCGAAGAGAACCCGTGGATCAATTCAACGGTGGGATCGCAAACTTAGGTGTTGTGGCCCCATTGGCTGCATAGAGTCCCCAGTGTGGGCCGATACCGAAAGGTTCTGCTGTCTTCCAGGGCTCGTCAAACATCGAGAACCAAAGTGTATTGTAGGATTTGTTGTAGATGTTCTGGCCGTTGATCCAGTTAAGGGTAGCAGTGAAATGGATTCGTTGGTTGTTTACATTCTCCATGCTGGGATCGTTCCCACCGCTGGGCCA
Organism: uncultured Bacteroidota bacterium; assembly: GCA_937900965.1. Classification (GTDB taxonomy): domain Bacteria; phylum Bacteroidota; class Bacteroidia; order Bacteroidales; family FEN-979; genus QYOJ01. The sequence goes on from CALCGJ010000290.1 coordinate 40,278, forward strand.
GCCTATTTCTCCGATAACCACATCAATGCCCTGTGCCTCCGCCTGTGCCATTCCGTTGTCGTGCGACCACTGCATGTTTCCAGCAAGACCTGAAGGATTATTCTGACTGTTGTATTTCTGTCCGTAATAGGGGTAGATGGTCATGAAAATAACACGATCACCCTGCCCGTTCAGGCTTAAACACTTCTGCATGATCATTGGACATCCGTGACTGTCGCCCATACCATTGGGAAGTCCTCCTGTTCCGGTGATACACGAAGTGACCGAAACAGAGGTAAGACCCGCAGCGTTGAGTTTTTGTTTTGCATACTCCATGTACCCTGCAACTGTCCCGTCAGCAACGTAATTGGGCCCATTGAGATTGGTTTCGTTGCCGACAACGAGCGCCGTTACCGCAATAGGATTTACGCTCGCACTGCTTACGGCAAGATCGATATCGGCTTTGGTCCTGGTGGCATCATTCGTGTAACAGTGAATACCAACCGCAACTTCAATACCTCGGGATGCCGCTTCGGGAATAACCTGGTCCAGTCCGTTCGAAACTGTATAGGTACGGATGAAATTGAAGTTTTTCGCAATCAGCGTCAGATCAGCCTGGATCTGAGAAAGGGGCACCTGTGTACCGGGATTCTGTCCGTTGAAATGAAATGGACCGTAATTGACACCCATGTGTGCCTTTGCCGCAAAGATATCGTGTGATGGTTCTTTAGGCATGGGTAAAACAAGCGATGTATTGTCAGACTGCTTTTTGGTACAGCCTGCCATAACAGCCATCAATGCAATGATCGCTGTGTAAAAAATGACATGTCTTTTTGTCTTCATCTATCCTGTATTTTTAAACGTGTTAGTAATCAGCGTTTTCATTTTTCAAATGTATTATATTTATTTGGACTGTACCAAAATAAAATTATAAATTTTGTTAAATTGAAAAACCGTTCACATTTTAACGTCCAACATTTCCATACCTTTATGGCAAAAAAAAGTGAAAAGTCTCTTCTTTCTGATTGTTTTTGGATCACTGCCCCTGGCGATTTTCTCACAGTCGCCGGATGAAACGGTGATCGGGGAAATATTTGATAATGTCCTACTGAGCGATAAAGCCTACCGGAATCTCGAATATTTGTGCGAATATACCCCCGGCAGATTGCTTGGATCCGAAGAATCTGTTACCGCATTGGAATACATGAAAAGTTACTTCGAAGAGATGGGGGTTGATACGGTATTTCTGCAGGAATTCAAAACTCCGGCATGGAGATGCAATAACACAGCTGTAACCATTCTTTCAGGTGAGGGAGACATCATTCTCAGGGCTGATGCATTGGGTCCTTCTCCCTCCACACCCGGGGAGGGATTGGTTGCTCGTGTAGTTGAGGTACAGGGATTGGAAGAGCTGAAAACGCTGGATAGTGATACTATAGCCGGGAAGATCGTATTCTTCAACAAGCCTGTTAACCTGAAACTGGTAAATACCTTCCAGTGTTACGGCAGCGCGATCGATCAGCGCTATCATGGCCCTGCTCTGGCAGCAGAAATGGGTGCTGCCGGAGTTCTGGTCCGATCTGTCACTACAAAGCACGATACCTTTCCTCATACAGGATCCACCGGCTTCGAAGACAGGAAGATCCCCTGTGCGGCAATCAGTACCGTCGATGCCGACATCCTGAGTGATGCCCTGAAGGCAGATAACAACATGCAGGTAAAAATGGTCATCGATGCTGAAGATCTACTTGAGATAACCTCTTTCAACCTGATAGCCGACATCCGGGGATCAGTCTATCCTGATGAGTATATTGTTGTGGGAGGCCATATCGACGCCTGGTTCAACAGCCCGGGAGCTCATGACGACGGCATTGGGTGTGTACAATCGGCCGATGTGCTCAGGATCTTTAAAGAGCTGGGGCTTGATAATAAAAGAACCATCCGCGCCATCATGTTTATGGATGAAGAGCTCTACCAGTCAGGAGGTAATGCCTATACCGATTATACCGAAACCAACGGAATCAAAAATTATCTGGCCCTGGAGGCCGACGCCGGAGGGTTTACTCCGGAGGGTTTCACAGTGGATGCAACGGATAGCATTTACGATAAAATTGCAGGGCACAAAGATCTTCTCAAACCATATGGTATCCATTACATCAGGAAAGGAGGAAGTGGTGTGGATATTGGCCCTTTGAAGAATTTTGGGGTTCCTTTGATGGGATACAGAACGGATTCACAACGTTACATGGACATTCATCACTCGGCCAACGATTCCTTTGACAAGGTCCACCCTAGAGAGCTGCAACTGGGTTCAGGCTGCCTGGCTGCGATGATATACCTGATTGATACACATGGACTGTAAGCTGATATTTTGTTTTGAATAAGCATTAGATGAAAAGAGTCTCCTTCTCCCTGCTTGTCTGTTGGCTCTTCCTGCTGGCTACTATCTGGACTGCTGTTTCTATTGGGAAATGGAAAAAACAGATCATCCTGAAATGGGATGTATCCAGCTATTATCTCTATTTACCGGCCACTTTTTTATACCGGGATTTAATGCATTTGGAGTTCTATCCCGCTATCGATTCTGTTTACCATCCTTCCGATCGTGTAAAAGGCTATGCGATCACGCCATACCACTTAACACAAAAGAAGATCATCAAATATCCTTTAGGCGTGGCATTGTTTGAGATTCCGGGTTTTGCGGGTGCTTCACTCTGGTGCAGCCTCGATTCATCCCATCCGGCAGATGGTTGGTCGGAGCCTTATCAACTTGCGATCGCATTGAACTCCATCCTGTTTGTCTTTCTGGGTTTACTCTTTCTCCGTCGCTTCCTGCGAGTCTATTTCAATGAGCTGGCAACAACGGTTGCTTTACTCATCGTTGCATTTGGGACCAACCTGTTTTTCTATACAGCCATTGAACCCGGGTTTAGTCATCCCTATCTCTTCTCTCTCTACTGTGCGATTCTTTGGTTCACACAGAGATGGTATCAGCGCCCGTCGTTGTTAGATTCGATTATAGTAGGTTTTTCGATTGGGTTGGCTACTATCATCAGGCCAACAGATATCCTGATCGCGCTCTATCCAATCCTGTGGTTTTCTCTTTCCGGATCTTCACGATCCGTCTGGTGGATTCACTGGAAGCGGGCGTGGTGGAAGGTGCTGATAGCTTTTGGCTGTCTGATGCTTCCGTTGTTGTTACAGATGGCCTATTGGAAAGCCACCACAGGTTTCTGGCTCTATTACTCCTATGAAGGGGAGGGATTTAATTTCCATGACTGGCACTTGATCGACGGTCTTTTTAGCTACCGGAAAGGATGGTTTATTTACACTCCCCTCGCCATGCTCGGTTTTATCGGCCTCTTTTTTGTATGGAAGAAACGATCCCTCAGCTTCTATCTATTGCCATCTGTCTGCTACTTCTTGCTGACCCTATGGCTCACTTTCTCCTGGTGGATGTGGTGGTATGGTGGCAGTTTTGGAGCACGGGTGATGGTTCAGTCGGTAGCCCTGCTGGCATTTCCAATCGCTGCTTTAGTGGAACGGACAATGCGGAGCGGGCCTCTGTGGAAATCAATCCTGATCCTGATCATCACTGCGGGAATAACCCTCAACCTTTTTCAGTCGTGGCAATATAACAAAGCAATCATTCATTGGGGTAACATGAACAAAGAATACTACTGGCGTGTTTTTGGAAAAACGA
>CALCGJ010000291.1 GCA_937900965.1 uncultured Bacteroidota bacterium
GGTTTTTCCGATTAATGGAGAAAAACGATATGAGAACAGGACTTTTATTCATTTACCTACTGGCAATGACTTGCCTGCCAACCCTAATGGCCCAGGTTTCAGATGATTTTGCGGACGGGAACTTCACAACCAACCCCCGATGGGAAGGGGACTCTTTGCATTTCGAGGTAAACAGCGCCAAACAGCTTCACCTGAAATGGGCCGGAAGCGACACCTCTTTCCTGGCAACCCCGAATTGGCGGTTGAATGAAACCGAATGGAACTTCTGGGTGAAACTATCATTCAATACGTCGGCAAACAACTTTATGAAGATTTATATCGTGGCCGACCGGATGGAGTTAAATCAACCGCTGAACGGTTATTTCCTTCAAGTGGGTGGAAGTGACGACAGTATCCTGATCATGAAACAAGTTGGTACAGAGGTTTACACGCTCTTTAATTTCCCGGATGTGACAACGTCACAGTCGACCAATACCCTTCGTGTAAAAATTATCCGGGATGAAACGGAGCTGTGGAGTGCCTGGATTGACCCCGAAGGAGGAGAAAATTTTATCAAACAGGGATCCTGGTCCGACACTACCTTTCAAAGCACTTCGTGGTTTGGTATCTGGTGCAGGTATACCTCAAGCAATGCAACCAAAATTTACATGGATGATATCTATGTCGGGCCTCTGATCCGTGATACAGTTCCTCCTTTGTTTTCAACGTTGACCTTGCCGGACAGCCTGCATATCCACCTTCTCTTTTCTGAAAACCTGGAGATGCCGGCAGCACAAAACAGCTCAAACTATACCATACGTGGCAGTATGCGCCACCCTGAGTCGGCCATATCTTCAGCCGGGAACCCAAACCAGGTACTCTTACGATTCGAAGATCCTTTTTCCATACAGGTTGTGGACACATTACAGATTGTTGGTTTGACCGACCAGTCGGGAAACAGTATGAAAGACACCCTGGTTCCTTTTGTTCTATTTGAACCGAAGGCTTACGATATCCTCATCCATGAGGTGATGATGGATCCAGAACCGGCGGTAGGGCTGCCCCCGGTGGAATATGTTGAGTTGTACAACAGGACCGGGTTTCCCGCTGATCTTACTGGATGGACCCTGGATGCCGGCAGTAACCGAAAAACATTTCCTGCTGTTGCCATCCCGGCCAACGGATATCTCTTGCTGGCCCGCGATAGCTCGCTGGCTGATTTCGGACCGACGGTTCCTCTCTTCACTTCGGTTTCCAGCCTTGCGAACGACGGGGCAAACCTTGTTCTGCGAAACAGTAGCCTGCAGATCATCCATGCCATAACATATTCTCCCGAGTGGATCAGTGCATCGTGGAAAGAGGATGGCGGATGGTCGCTGGAGATGATTGATCCCGATAATCCATGCGGGTGCGAAGATAACTGGAGCTCTTCTCAGGATCCCCGGGGAGGGACACCAGGGGAGGCGAATTCCATCTCTGCAACCAATCCCGACCTGGTTCCTCCGGAGTTGCTCCGAAGCTTTCTTACCGACGAAAACACCTGGGAACTCAGGTTTTCAGAGTCTATTGATACTACAACCCTGGCAGAGCCCTCAACATGGGTTGTCGAGCCCGGCGGGAGTCAACCCGAATCACTGGCACCTGTATCTCCGGCATATACTTCCATACGGCTTACCTTCGCCGATCCCTTTTCACCAGGATCCATCTATACCCTCTCGGGTTCTCCGGTAATAACCGATTGTGCAGGCAACAGCGCAGAGACACCCCTTGTTACTCAGACTGCCATACCTTTAAGCATAAGCAGGAATGATGTGATCATCAACGAGGTGTTGCATGATCCCTATCCAGGGGCTTCCAGGTTTATCGAGCTTTTTAACCGCTCAAACAAGGTTGTGGACCTGAAGGAGCTGGCACTCCTTGTCTCTGATACAGGGTCTTCGGCTGGTACAGGAGGGACAGTTGTGTTAACGGGTGATTCGTGGCTGATGTTCCCGTTTGATTTTGTAGCTGTTTGCGCTTTTGAGAAAACCATTAAGCAGTATTACCATACTCCCAACCCGAAACAGTTCCTTGAGATGGCCTCTTTTCCTTCAATGAAAAACGAAAGCGGTGCCATCAGGCTGATCCGCTCCAGGGATGAAGAGTTGATAGACGGGATGGAATATCACAGTGGAATGCATTATCCGTTACTCACCTCTGCCGAAGGAGTCTCCCTGGAGCGGATCAGCCCTGAAAGACCTGCCACAGACCCGTCGAACTGGCACTCTGCAGGTGAAAACACAGGTTATGCAACTCCCGCTTATGAAAACTCCCAGTGGCTGGATCCCGGTGTGACGGAAGATGTAATCGCCATCACCCCGCCTGTGTTTTCACCTGACAACGACGGCCACGATGATGTGGTCTCTATCAGCTTTTCCCTCAACAACATCGGCTTTCAGGCCACAATCGTGATCTACGATGCAGCAGGCCGGAGAATCAGGCAACTGGCCTCCAACGTCCTGGTAGGCCAGCATGATGAATTTTTCTGGGACGGCATCCGTGAAGACAGGATGAAGGCATCGATGGGTATTTACATAGTATATATCGAACTGCTTCATCCTGAAGGAGAGGTAAAGCGATTCAAACGAGCCCTGGTTGTGGGAGGCATCCTCTGACCCAGACCTGCTAATCTGTATCAGTTCCTCGTAGTGGCTATGGTGGCCACACTGATCCTGACATCAGGTATGGAGGATAAGGCATGCACACATGCCTCCAGCGTGGCTCCGGTGGTAATCACGTCATCTACCAGAAGCAGGTGCCTCCCGGCCAGTTTTTCAGGATCTCTGACCCCGAAAATGCCTGAGACATTTTCCCATCGTTTATACCGTGTCTTTCTGGTTTGTGTTTCGGAAATGCGAGACCGGTAAAGCGAACGCGTATCCAACAGGATCTTCATGCTGGAGGCCAGTCCGATGCCGAACTGTTCACTCTGGTTAAACCCCCTGGTCCGCTGCTTTTTCCGGTGCAAAGGTACCGGTACGATCACCTCGGCTGAACGGAACAATGGTGAGCTTTTAAGATAGGATCCATAGTGTGATCCCAGCCACACACCAACATCTTTCCTCTCCCTGTATTTCAGGTGATGGATCAGATGCTGCACCTTGTTCCCCTTATTGAAATGGAGATAAGCGGTAGCATTTTCTACCGGGGCGCGCCCCCAAAAAATCCGGCTGACCGGGTTATCATGTTCCAGGTGATACCAGGTTTTTGGTAAATGGTACTCGCACAATGTACAGATCACCACCTCCCCCTTCCATAAACTCTTCCCGCAACAGGTGCATATCCTGGGATAGACCAGCGAGATAAAATCATTCATCCACATACCTTTTCGTTTCCCATTAATCGGAAAAAGAGCCAAAAGGTTATACGTGGTTACGTTAAAATCTTTTGCGTACGATTCACGCAGAGAGGCTCATTGAGGTTCTCTCATTGGTCTTAATTACTTGTTTTGGTAAGACCCAGAGCCGTGCGGACGCGTGCGAGATTAACCGCTGCATCCTTGTTATCAGGATCAACTCGTAAAGCCATGGTGAACTGCTCAGAGGCAGCTTTGAATTTTCCGCTCTGCGCGAATAGGATACCCAGATTATTGTATGCCTCGGCATGGTTTGGGTCCAGCTTCTGGGCAGCCCGGTAGGCGGCTTCTGCTTCCTCAGTCTCTCCGAGGGCTGACAGCACAATACCCAGGTCGTAATGTGCGTATGGTAACTTTGGATCCATACGGCCGGCCGTTTCCAGCTCTATACGCGCTTCGTCGAGGCGGTTAAGCTCGGACAGGAGTATACCCAGGTAGCGATGATTACTTGCGTTAATAGGGTCGAGGCGTGCGGCCTCCCGATAGTGGGCTATTGCAGATTCCCTGTCACCTTCTTGCCAGAGCAGACCCGCCATTTGAGTATGCGTTGCGGCGTCCTCCGGAATCGTTGCAACGGCAAGTTTGATAAGATGCTCGGCTTCATCACGCTTACCAGCCCACGCTAACACTTTCGACAGGTTCCTGAGCGCCTTGGCATGGGTTTTTTCATCCAGACTCTTCTCCAGCTCATTGCTGATCTCAGCAATCAAAGCTTCGTTCCAAGTCGCAGCCGGGGATACGATTCCCTCCTGTATCATCTCCTGGATGATGGCCAGCGCGAGCAATCTGTTGCCCTCGATTGTCGGATGCACATGGTCCAGGAACAGGTCTGATCCGGGGATTCCGTTAGGCGAGTGTTCGTCGACGATGCTCGCAAAGTCGACGAGTCCTGTGTTTTTAGCTCGTGCAACATCGGCTACAATTTCGCGGACGGGCGTTAAGGCCCGCAATGGACAAACATCCTCGTCTCTGCTCTGTATGAATGCACTTCGCGCTTCATCAATACGGCCGAGGGCTTGAAGTGCTTGCGCATGCAGGTACCTCAACTCGGCGTTGCGACCATCTATAGCCAGCGCTTCTCTGGCGATCGCCTCTGCACGCAGGTGGTCTCCTTCATCCAGGGCCTTAGTCACAGCACGCCTGAGCGTATCAACCTGACTTATTTCGAGGGCGCTCAGATTAGGGCTGGGCTCGGATTTGAAGGGGGAGAAGTCTGCTATGTTGGATGCAGGCGTAACGAGAATTATCCTGGCTCCGGCGTGCTTGCTGATTTGGGTCATACGAAGCAGGCTGGTGTGGTAGTCGTCGAGTATGGCATCTCGCATCTCGTCATCCCTGTGGTACTCTTCGGGGCCTACAGAACGGTCTAGTAATGTTTTGACCTCTGTGGAAAGAACCACGTCAGGCTTCTTAATGAGGTCGTACATCACGCTATACAACCGTGTCCGTGATGCCTGTACCCCGATGCTACGCACGAACCTGGGTACTTTCAGCATATTGCTGTACGTCCGTGATTCGAGGAATTCGTTATGTCCTGAATAAACGATGAATAGATCGGGTTCATAGTCTGCGAGTTCCTCCATGAGCCGGGCTGCGCGGTAGCTTGCGTAACTGATGCCTCCAGCGTTGATGACCTCCCAGCGACGGGTGGGATCGAGCGCCGGAAGAAAAAGGCGCAGCCAGCCGCAAAACGATGTGAGGTCGTCGTAGGGACGCCCATAGGTCGTTGATCCACCAACACAGAAGATGCGGGTAACGTTTTCTGCCTTACGAGCAGGAAAGCTCTGCATGTTGAACCACTGAAACTTATTGTGTTCTGTCCTATAGAATTGCTCTCCATTAGGCTGAGCGTGTTTGCGAAATAGTGGAGCGTAGCCGGAAAATCCAACAGAAGGATCGGTGCGCTCATACAGCGGAGTCACTCCGGCCACCATTAGAATCAACTCTACCAAGAGGTAGAAAACGATGGTGACGCCAAAGCCAAAGGCGAGATTCTTCCAGAAAGAGGTCTTCATGAAAAACAAAACTAAAAAATTATTTTATTTCCAAAGAAATCATGTTTGTTTCTGGTCTGCTAAACTGGACCTAAATTGGTTGAACTAATTACTGTATATTCGCACTGTCACACAGATCTATGCAATAAATATTCACCAAAAAACCTAAAATTGGTTTATCGATTAAGTTTCTAAAATCAAAATAGGGGGAACATGAAGAAAATTTTAGGAATTTCAGCTTTTTATCACGATTCAGCAGCCGCATTAGTAATTGACGGCAAAATTATTGCTGCTGCGCAGGAAGAGAGATTTACCCGTAAAAAACACACTTCTGATTTTCCTGTAAATGCTATAAAATTTTGTCTGGAATATTCAGGATGCAGTATTGATGAACTTGATTCTGTTGTTTTTTATGACAAGCCTTTTTTGAAATTTGAAAGACTATTGGAAACCTATTACGCTTTTGCACCAAAGGGATTGTTATCTTTTCTAAAGTCGATGCCAGTGTGGATTAAGGAAAAGATGTTTTTGAAAAAACTACTCTATGATGGTCTGAATCAAATTGAAACGTATGATAGAAAGAAATTAAAACTACTATTTCCTGAACACCATTTGTCGCATGCTGCAAGCGCTTTTTATCCATCACCTTATAATGAAGCTGCCATATTAACAATTGATGGTGTTGGTGAGTGGGCAACAGCCTCCATTTGTCATGGGAAAGACAATAAAATAATCATGCTTAAGGAGATGAGATTTCCTCACTCGGTTGGACTTCTGTACTCAGCATTTACATATTATCTCGGTTTTAGAGTAAATTCAGGCGAATATAAATTGATGGGCCTGGCTCCATACGGCAATCCGGATGCTAACCAAACCAACAAATTCATAGGTTTAATAAAAGAGCATATTGTAACGATCAAAGATGACGGTTCAATTTGGTTAAATCAGGACTGTTTCAATTATGCCACCGGACTCAGGATGATCAATGAAAAAAGATGGAAGAAACTATTTGGGTTCCCCTGTGTGAAACCTGATGGCAAGATTGAACAAATACACTGTGATTTAGCTTATGCCATTCAACATGTAACAGAGGAAATAGTCATAAAAATGGCGAAAGAAGCAAAGAGAGTTACGGGAGCCGATTATTTATGTATGGCTGGAGGTGTAGCGCTGAATTGTGTGGCAAATGGGAAACTGGTAAAAGAACATATTTTTAAGGATATTTTCTTCCAGCCTGCGGCAGGCGATGCTGGTGGTGCATTAGGGGCAGCATTAATGGCGAATTATATGTACTACAGGGAAGAGCGAACGATTACCAGTGGAGAGGATTTAATGCAGGGAGCTTTTCTTGGTCCTGATTTCTCAGAAAAAGAAGCGATACTTACGTTCAAAAAGCATAAAGCTGTTTATCGTAAAGTTGAGAATTTCACTGAATTATGTTCTGAAGTTGCAGAGCTGCTTGATGTTGGTAATGTTGTAGGCTGGTTTCAGGGCAGAATGGAATATGGCCCCAGAGCATTAGGTAACAGAAGTATTTTAGGTGATGCAAGAAATACTGACATGCAAAAGAAAATGAATCTTAAAATAAAATACAGAGAAGGTTTTAGGCCATTTGCCCCATCTGTACTTATTGAAGATTCCAACGATTTTTTTGATTTGCAGGTTTCTTCACCGTATATGTTACTAATTGCTTATGTTAAAGAGGGAAGAAGAAAAAAACTGCCCGACAACTATCAAGAGTTCAGTTTATGGGAAAAACTTTATCATGAAAGAAGTGATGTCCAGGCAATAACCCATTTGGATTTTTCCGCACGAATACAGACTGTACACAAACAAACTAATCCCAAATACTGGCAACTAATTAACACATTTAAGCAAAAAACAGGATATGGTATTGTTGTAAATACCAGCTTCAATGTTCGTGGAGAGCCTATCGTTTGTACACCCGAAGATGCATATAAATGTTTTATGCGCACAGAAATGGACTATCTGGTCGTCAATGATTTTATTTTATGTAAAACAGAACAACCAGATTGGCAAAACAGAGAAAAATGGATTGTTAAATTTAAAAAGGATTGAGAAGAAAATGGAATTTCTAAGAGACCTATGGCTCTTCATGAAGGAGCGAAAAAAATTCTGGCTAGCGCCTATTATAATCATATTACTGTTATTAGGGCTGCTAATTGTTTTTGGGGGTAGTAGTGCTTTTGCACCATTTATTTACACTATATTTTAATCCATGGAGGGGGAAAATATGAAGAAAGATACATCCAAATCGACGATGTTGATTATTTCCATGGGTTGTTTAATCCTATACTTGCTGTTTCTGTGGCAATGGGCTGTTTTTGTATCACTCCTGGTTGGAGTAATTGGAATAACGTCCAATTTTCTGAGTAAAAAAATTGAATGGGGATGGATGATGTTAGCAAAAGTCATGGGCTATGTAGTTCCCAATATTTTACTAAGCATTGTGTTTTATCTGGTTCTTTTTCCCCTATCACTTCTTTCAAGACTGTTTAGAAAAGATCCTTTAATGCTATCAAACAAACACAAAACCTATTTCATTGACATTGGCAAGGAAATGAATAAAGAAAGTTTTGAGAAAATTTGGTAATAATTGATGAAAACTGTTCATGCTGTATAGCCGGGCTGCGTTTCATCCTCATTCTTGGTCATTTCAATTCATGTTCATTCGTCATTCATGTTCATTCTTGTCATTCTTTGTAACTTGACCTCCAAAACTTCACACTTATGCCCATAATCAATGTTATACACGATCCGGCAAATCCACAGCAACATCTTGAGACCTGGAGTCGGTGGGTGGCCCTGGGTGCCTTTGTCCTCCTGATCACATTGCTGAATATGGATGCCACGGTGGTCAACCTGACCATCGGTCCCATTGACAAGGAGATGAAATCCAGCCTGAAAATCCTCCAATGGATCATCAGCATCTATGGAATAGCCTGGTCAGTGTTCGTCATCCCTTCCGGAAAATTTGCCAATGATTTCGGTAAGAAAAAGATGCTTGTCGCCGGGATATCGGTTTTTATTCTCTCTTCGGTACTCTGTGCGGTCTCACAGGAAGTTTGGTTGCTGATTACAGGTCGGTTTATCCAGGGGATTGGTGCTGCTATCTGTATCCCGCCCATTTACGGATTGGTGTATGATAAATTTCCAGTTGGCCAGCGGGGTTTTCCTATCGGGTTACTGGGAACAGGAACAGGAGTCGGATTAGCCATTGGCCCAACCATCGGAGGCTTCATTATGGAACGGTTCACCTGGCCATGGATCTATTACGTAAACATACCGGTGGGAATTATTATCCTGTTAATTATTCTTTTCACCGTCAGGAAGGAGTCACAGCAACTGAGCAAATCACTTGATCTGATCTCCAGTCTTTATGTAGCATTAATTGTTCTTCCTCTTAGCTATGGAATAAACAATGTTTCAACCTGGGGATTACTCAGCTATCAAACGCTGATTGTTGTTGTACTTGTAGCTGCTGGCCTGATCATGCTCCATCTGCACTCAAAAAAAGCAACTGATCCGTTGATTCCAAAGGGTACTTTTTCCAATAAATTGTATGTCTCCACGCTGATCGGGTTCATGTTTCTCTCGTTCATCCTGGGCACAGTTCTTGTGCTGACGGGCCTCTATATGGGGAATGTCCTTGGATTTTCCGGTTTTCATAATGCACTGATATTCATTGGATTTGCCGCTGTTTTTTCAATGGTATCACCAATTGGTGGAAAGTTGTCGGAAAAAATGGATGCCCGGATCCCGGTCTGTATCGGGCTGGGGATTAGCATCATTGGTATCGTTCTGGCCCTGTTCTTCGGGATTCATACCACCAGCGCTTATATTGTAATGAGCCTAGCCCTGATGGGATTCATCGGTCTCTCCATTGCCCCTTACAACGCCACTATGCTCAAAGCAGTCAATGCACAAACAGTAGATGCATTGTCGGGGCTGTATAACATGTGCGGCTGCATGGGCTTCTCCATTGGTGTAGTGATCAGTACAAATGTGTTGGTTCAGGTGTCAAAGGCTCATTTGCAGGAGATGTTGCACAAAGCAAAAATTGTGATCCCGGAACAAGCACAGACTGATTTCGATTCGATGATTACCTCGGCACACCGGAATTACCAGGATATAATTGAGCTGACACACATGCCGAAACAAGAGATCCTGCACCTCATCAATGAGTCTTTCCTAAGCGGTTTCCATGCCTCCATGTATACGATCATTGGCGCAGGGGTTGTAGCGATCATCCTTACAATACTCTGGATGAAAGTCCCAAGTAAGGCATGAGGGAAGAAGGACGAGGGACGAAGGACGTGGGACGAAGGACGTGGAATTCGTAAATCGATTTAATCGAAAATTGAAATGGCTGCCAACTGAGACCCTCCAACTGGCTTCCGGTATCGGGCGTCAAAATTTTCAGTAAATTTACAATCAATTTAAATCGTTTATGCAGCAAGATCCATTACTGGATGTGGAGCATCTTACCGTTGGTTTCCGGAATGATAGTGGCGAAACGGTTGCCGTGGATGATATCTCATTCAATATAGGCAAGAGTGAGATCCTTGGCATAGTGGGGGAGTCGGGTTCGGGAAAATCTGTCACCGCCCTCTCCATCCTGGGCTTGATCCCTGATCCGCCGGGAGTTGTGACTGCAGAGGCAATCCGGTTGGCGGATTCCTCCGGGCAGATGATCCGGCTCGAAACTCTTACGGAAAGAGAGTTGCAACGAATCAGAGGCCAATCGGTTTCCATGATATTCCAGGAGCCTATGACCTCCCTGAATCCTGTCTTTACATGCGGAAATCAGGTTTCTGAGACGTTACGAAGGCATCTTGGAATCTCGAAAAAAGCAGCGAGGGAAAGGGTGTTGGAACTGTTTAACGAAGTAAGCCTTCCGGAATCTTCCCGAATCTATCGTTCCTATCCTCATGAACTTTCAGGTGGCCAGAAGCAGCGCGTGATGATCGCCATGGCAATCTCCTGCAAGCCATCCCTTCTTATTGCCGACGAACCTACTACCGCCCTGGATGTCTCCGTACAGAAAACAATCCTTGATTTATTGAAGGAACTTCAACAGAAGATGAAGATGAGCATCCTCTTCATCACCCACGACCTGGGACTGATCTCACGATTTGCCGACCGCGTATTGGTAATGTATCAGGGCAAGATCGTTGAAGAGGGAGAGGTCACCAGGGTATTTGACCATCCGCAGCATCCCTATACGCAAGGATTGATTGCTTGCCGTCCTCCGTTGGATGTACGTTTGAGGAGGTTGCCTACGGTAGAGGACTATATTTCCAGTCCACAGTTGGCAGTTGGCTTCGAAAGGCATCGGGCATCGGGCATCCGGCATCCGGAAGAAATTGTCACCAGGGAGCAACGAGAACTAGATCATCAGAAGTTATACAGCCGGGAAGCGGTACTGAGAGTAAATCATGTTGGGAAGAAATTCTCAAAGGGAACGGACTGGCTCAGCAGGGAGAAGGAATCGACAAGAGCTGTTGATGATGTCAGCTTTTTGGTTTATCCGGGAGAAACACTTGGAATAGTAGGCGAATCTGGCTGCGGGAAAACCACGCTGTCGCGTGTGATTCTGAAGTTGATTCCCGCTTCGGAGGGAGAGATCCTGTATAAAGATACAGATATTACCACCCTAACGCACAGCAAGCTGAAAGCACTCCACAAAGACCTCCAGATTGTGTTTCAGGATCCATACTCATCGTTGAATCCACGGATGGCAATCGGAGAAGCCATAAGGGAGCCGATGGAGGTGCATCATCTATACGGGAATAAGCGTCAGCGGATAGTAAAAGTATATGACCTGTTACAGAAAGTTGGACTTAATCCGGAGTACTACAACCGTTATCCGCATGAATTTTCGGGCGGCCAGCGACAACGGATCTGTATTGCCCGGGCACTCGCTGTGGAACCCCGGCTGATCATTTGCGATGAATCGGTTTCTGCCCTTGATATCTCCATTCAGGCACAGATCCTCAACCTGCTGAACGATTTGAAACGTGAACTTCACCTCACCTATATTTTTATCTCGCACGATCTGAATGTGGTGAAATACATGGCTGATCGTCTGATTGTTATGAAGGAGGGCCGGATTGTTGAGATGGGTGATCCGGATGAGATCTATATAAACCCGAAATCGGAATATACGAAGGTGCTTCTGGAAGCATTAGAAAATAGTGAAATAGTGAAATAGTAAAATAGTGAAATGGCAAAAAGACAAAAAATTAACGGAGATCAGAAACATACCATGATCAACAACATCCTTCAGGTGTATCTGGAGAATCCTAACAGTGCATTGAATTTCAAACAGGTTTCAAAACGGCTTGGTATTGAGGACCGGGCCGGGAAAGACCTGGCAAGATTGCTGATCGAGGAGCTGTTCAGGAACCGGGAGCTGATCGAATCAAACCGGGGAAAATACCGGATCAATCCCGAAGGACAACGGTACCAGAAGTCGGTGAAAACACACATGACAGGGACTGTCGACATGAAACAGACAGGAAAAGCTTATGTTATCCCGGATGATAAATCGGGTGACGTATTCATCAATAACGGAAATACCGGCAAGGCATTGCATGGCGATTATGTCAGCGTCTCCCTCTTTCCCATCCGGAAAGGGAAGAAACGGGAAGGGGAGATCGTGGAGGTTGTCAGGCGAAACAAAACGCAATTTGTCGGAATCCTTGAGATTAAAAAGAATCTCGCTTTTTTAATTCCCGACAACTCTTCCATGCCGATTGACATCTACATACCAAAAGAGAATCTGAATGGTGCCCGAACCGGACAAAAAGTGATTGTTGCTATCAGTGAATGGCCGGATCACTCACAGAATCCCTTCGGGAAGGTTCTTCAGGTTCTTGGAAAACCGGGCGATAACGAGGTGGAGATGCACTCAATCCTGGCTGAATTTGATTTTCCGCTTACCTTTTCTAAAGCCACAGAGAAAGAGGCAGCAACCATCCCGGCCGATATTCCGGAGAGGGAGATCAAATCCCGGCGTGATTTCCGGAAAATATTTACTATCACCATTGATCCGGTAGATGCAAAGGATTTTGATGATGCCATCTCCCTGTTGAAGTTACCTAACGGCAACTGGGAAGTTGGTGTCCATATTGCCGACGTATCTTATTATGTCAAGCCCGGCACTGCAGTGGATGACGAAGCTTATCAGCGGGGAACCTCAATCTACCTGGTCGACCGGGTGATCCCGATGTTACCCGAGCGGTTATCCAACGAGCTTTGTTCACTGCAACCCCACAAAGACCGCCTCTGTTTTTCAGCAGTATTTGAACTTGATGAAAAAGGAAAAATCTACAACGAATGGTTTGGGAAGACGGTTATACACTCCGACCGCCGTTTTGCCTATGAGGAGGTACAGGAGATCATAGAAGCGGAGAAAGGGGAGTTTGCGGCAGAGATCAAGGTGTTCAATACGATAGCCACTGCTTTGAGAGGGGAGCGATTCAGAAAGGGTTCCATCAATTTTGAGACTCAGGAGGTGCGGTTCAAACTCGATCAGGCGGGAAAACCCCTGGAGATCTATCTGCGTGAGATGAAAGATGCCAACAAACTGATTGAGGATTTCATGTTGCTGGCTAACAGGCGGGTTGCCGAGCATATTGGTAAAAAACATGGAAACCGGCCACCGAAAACGTTTGTCTACCGTGCACACGACACCCCCAGCCCTGAGAAGCTTCAGGCTTTTGTAGAATTCATCAAGAAATTGGGACATAAAATGGTTCTCACGTCCAACAGATCCCTGGCACAATCCTTCAATAACCTATTCAGAGATATTAAGGGAACCGGGACTGAGACCATGATTGAGACCATTGCCATCCGTACTATGTCCAAAGCATATTACTCAACTCACAACATAGGACATTATGGATTATCATTCCCATTCTACACGCATTTTACCTCACCCATTCGTCGTTACCCCGACCTGATGGTGCACAGGATCTTACAGGAATACCTGAATGGAGCGGCTTCAGTAAAGGAGGAAGTATATGAACCGATGTGCGACCACTCTTCGCAAATGGAACGAAAAGCGATTGATGCCGAACGGATGTCGGTGAAATACAAACAGACGGAGTTCATGCTGGATAAAATAGGGCAGGAGTTCGACGGATTGATATCCGGAGTAAGTAAATGGGGATTGTTTGTGGAGATCATCGGAAACAAATGCGAAGGGATGGTCAGGTTGCGTGATCTGGAAGATGATTTCTACTATCTTGATGAAGAGAACTTCCAGGTGATTGGCCAGCGTTACGGATTTCAGTATAAACTGGGAGATAAACTTAAGATCAGGGTCAAGCGAATCGACCTCGGGAAGAAACAAATGGATTTTGCTCTCGTCTCTTAATGAACTTCTGTGATTCACATTCTGAAAACGCTAACTTTGTAGTAAATTATCTATTCCTGCTCAACCCATGGACTTGATCTCCCCTAAACAACTCGTTGAAGCGAACAAATACCTGCAGTATTTCGGAGGGGAGGCCCTGGCAAAAATTCTTTTCAAATTGCTCAGATTTGATAAGGTTAATAAACAGTACAATAAGATTTCTGAGTGCGGTCCCCGGGATTTTATCGACCAGCTTATTGAGGGCGTTGGGGTCAGCTATAAGGTGGATGAGCAGGAGATGGAAAATATCCCGAAAACCGGTCCGTTCATCGTCATTTCCAATCACGCCTACGGAGCGATTGATGGAATTCTGCTCCTGAAGATCATTCCGGAGGTCAGGCCTGACTTTAAAATGCTTGTTAATTTCCTGTTGACCAAACTGGAACCGATAAAACCATATTTTTTGGGAGTGAATCCTTTCGAGGCATACAAAGATGCCAGGTCCAGTTTTGGTGGACTGAAGGATGCCTTCCTGCATTTGCAAAACGATCATCCAATAGGTATCTTCCCGGCTGGTGAGGTATCTACGGTGAAACTGCAATACCGGGGGGTAGCCGACAAAGAGTGGCAGCACTCAATCCTGAAGTTGATCAAACGGTCGAAGGTACCGGTGATCCCTGTTTATTTCGATGGCTCCAACAGCTCCTTCTTCCATTTTCTGGGGATGATTCATCCGATGTTACGGACTGTGAAACTGCCTTCCGAATTGTTCAATAAACGTGGCAGAACGATCCGGATCCGGGTAGGAACACCTATCCTGGTTAAGGAGCAGGATGAATTTGACGATATCCGGGAGTTTGGAAAATTTCTCAGGATGAAGACCTATGCCCTGGGGATTCCTCTCTCGAACATCAAGCGGCAGGCCTCTATAGCACCTTCCGGTTCAGCACAGGAACCAGTGATTGATGCCGTTCCCCAGAATCATCTGATCCATGAGATCGAATTGATAAAAGATGAGTTCAAACTCTTTCAGATCCAGAATCAATCGGTTTTTTGTGCCCCCACCGAACGGATCCCCTATATTACCTCAGAGATAGGCCGGTTGCGGGAGATAACATACCGGCTTGTCGGGGAGGGGACTAACAAAAGCTTTGACCTGGACCATTTCGACCAGTTTTTTGATCAGCTTTTCATTTGGGATGAAGATGCACAGACTATTGTTGGGGGTTATCGTATTGGCAAGGGTCGGGATATCCTGGACAAGCATGGCATTCCCGGGTTTTACATCAGTACCCTGTTTCGCCTCGACCCTGACTTTTCAACGGTATTGAAGGTATCCATCGAACTTGGACGCTCCTTCATCACAAAAGAGTACCAGAAAAAGCCCTTGTCGCTATTCATGCTCTGGAAAGGGATTCTCTACCTGCTGATCAAAAACCCTGAATATCGCTACCTGATAGGGCCGGTTAGCATGAGCAATGAGTTCCTGGATGTTTCAAAAGCACTGGCTGTTGAATTTCTGAAGGCGAATTTCTACAACTCTGAATTCGCTGAATATATTCACCCCAACAAACCGTTTACTATCCGGTTCCCCCGAAAGATCAACAAAAACCTCTTCCTGAATTATGTTGGGAAAGACCTGACCCGGCTCGACCGCTTTATCAACAGTATTGATCCTATTTATAAAACACCGGTTCTCATCAAGAAATACCTCAACTTGAATGCAGAGATCATCGGATTCAACATTGACCCCTTATTTAACAACTGTTTGGATGCACTAACCATCCTCGACCTCTTTGAGGTTCCTTATGATATTATTGAAGGACTCTCTAAAGAGATCAATGACCAATCACTTTTAGACAGATTTCGAAAATAATCCTCAACCGTATGAAAACGATTCAACAATTTCGGACACTTTTATGGCTCCCTCTTTGTGCCATTCTACTCTCTGCCAGCGGGCAGGAGAATAAACAGCCAACAACCTGGTCGATTTTGGCCTCCTATTCGGTTCCTGGAAAAGCCTCCGGGCTTGCCTGGGATGGAACCTATATCTATTTCGGGATATATGGCTCAAACGGAGACCAGGTATATAAATTCAATCCGGCAAACGGGAGCACCTCCCTGCAATGTACCGGATCTTTTGGAGATTCTTATGGGCTAACATACAAAGCACCAAACCTTGTGAACACGGACCATGTAACCTCCACCTCCGTACCAGCCACTGCAATTGAATTTAACATGTCGGGGACAACCGTCTCCACACTCAACCTGCCCGATCATTACATGTCGGGTATCGCCTATGATGCAGGCAATTACTGGGTTTGCACATATTATCCTGATCCGGGGACTGTGTACAAGATCAACTCCACTGGTACAATACTATCACAATTCACACCACCAAACAACCAGCCCTGGGATATCTGCACCCATGGAGCCGATCTCTGGATTGCCGATTACTGGGGAGATATGCTATACAAGGTGACCAATACCGGGACGGTGCTTGAGAGCCATGCATCCGAGAGCACCGATCCTGCTGGTGTTGTTTTTGACGGTACCTATCTCTGGTATTGTGACGGACCACTTGGTTCAAACAGTACGTTGTATAAGGTGGACCTGGCAGGGAGCGGCACACCTGTTATCAATGTTCCTGTTACATCTCATGATTATGGCAATATCATTATAGGTAATTCTTCCTCCTGGAACTGCCAGGTTCAGAACAATGGGACTGCAAATCTCACGATCACCGGCATCGTGATCCCTCCATCGGAACCGGTCTCAACAACGTTCACCACACCCTATACACTCGTACCCGGGAACAGTGTGAATATACCCCTGATCTATTCCCCCACCTCCGCCATACCTTTGAATGCCCAGGTTTCCATCACCTCATCGGATCCGATCAACCCATCGGTGATAGTTACCCTCACCGGCCAGGGGGTCTATAACGGTCCGCACATTTTCCTTTCTTCTACCTCACACGACTGGGGAGACCGGCGTGCCGGAGCCTATTCAAGGTGGTACCTCCCGGTGACGAATGATGGAAGCTCGGCGTTGACCATATCAGGCCTGAATATGAGCGACCCTCATTTTATCGTGGATGAATCGGTAATCCTGCCCATAACGGTTTCTACAAATGGAACCGCTCAGATTGGCATCTGGTTTCATCCGGAAGAGGGAATTGATTATAGCGGAACGCTCACGATTGTTTCTGACGCGGTTGGCCAGACCTCATTGGATGTATCCCTGGAGGGAACTGGTGTTGAGTCGAAATATCCCGTCGGATCCCCGTTATGGAGCTACACGATTACGGGAGGATATGACAACAGCCCGAAATCTATCGTCCCGATTCAGGATATCACTGGCGACGGAGTGGATGACGTAGTTGTAGGATCGGAAGATGACTACATCCGGTGTTTCAATGGAAATGCTTCGGTGACAGGAGATGTATTGTGGGCAACGGAAATCTATGCCGGATATACATACAGTCAAAAGTGTTTGACTACGATAGCCGATATCAACAATGACGGATACAGGGATGTTATTGCCGGTACAGCCGGGGGCGACCGGTCTATTACAGCCTATTCGGGAAAAACCGGATTGCTGATCTGGAAACATGATACCCACGAATATGGTGGCGGAGGCTGGGTATACCAGGTAGATGCAAGGTATGATTACAACAACGACGGAACCCCGGATGTTCTTGGTTGTACTGGGAACGACGGTGCCAATACAGGGCCTGTCAGGGTTTATTGTCTGAACGGACTTACCGGAATTTCGATTTGGGAACGCCCCAATCCCGATTCAGGGCCTCTGTTTTCCGTTATTGGAGTAGAAGATTTTACAGGCGACGGAAAACCCGATGTATTATCGGGCGGATCAAACCAGCAGGAGAATGCCGCCAGGCTATTCGGAATCAATGGAGTAACGGGTGCAGTGGAATGGACCAACTATCCCAGCGGAACCTCAACCTGGGGTCTGATGCAGCTTGACGACATCAACAATGATGGTTTCAAAGACGTAGCTGCCGGAGGATTCGGCGGACAAATCGTATTGGTAAACGCGGTAAACGGAGCCAACCTCCATTACCTGAATACAGGATCTTTTATTATCAACAGGTTGCAAGACATGGGGGATGTTAACAAAGACGGATATCGTGACATCCTGGTGGCACATAGCAATCCCCAGGGGATCATTGTCAACGGATTTAACGCTGAATACATCTGGGCGGTGCCGTTGGCTGATCAGTCATCTAACGTTGCCAACATTGGAGACATTACATGGGATGGCTATAATGATGCTATTATCGGAACACTGTTCCAGAGCAACTTTGCCTATTTCCTTAATGGATCAGACGGCGCCGCATTGGCATCGGTTCCGGTACCTTCACCTGTGGATGCAATCAATGCAATCCCGGATATAGTTGGAGATTCCAGTATGGAAATGGTTTTGGGCGGACGAAACGGATTGCTGGCCTGTCTGTCCGGAGGGTATGATACCTCTACGGTTGCTGTTCCATTCACACAGGATCCGATACGCCAGCAAGTTGTAACGGTATTTCCCAATCCGGTTGACGATCAGTTGAATATTCGGGTGAAACTGGATCAGCAAACGTTCGTTAAACTTGAATTGTATGATTTTTCCGGACGATACATCTGCCTGATCCGGGAGGGAACTTTCCCTGCAGGGGAACAAACTTTTATATGGAACAGGCAAACTGCCATTGGGCAACGGGTAAAACCAGGCATGTTTTATCTCAAGGCATCAACCGGCAGCCAGGTTCATTGGTTAAAGGTGATTGCTAAGTAGAGACGCGGCATGCCGCGTCTCTATGGAGGCATGCCGCGTCTCTATGGAGGCATGCCGCGTCTCTATGGAGGCATGCCGCGTCTCTACGGGGGCATGCCGCGTCTCTACGGGGGCATGCCTCTGACGTTATTTCACGATCGTCAGCTCATCAATGATATTCGTCGCATTGGCGAATTTATCAATGATGAAAAGCACATAGCGGATATCTACATTGATGCAACGCTGGAGGTTATCTTCAAACAGGATATCTCCGCTCATCGCTTCCCAGTTGCCGTCAAATGCCAGTCCGATCAGTTGACCGTCGCCGTTTATTACGGGACTTCCTGAGTTTCCACCGGTGATGTCGTTGGTAGTAAGGAAACAGACAACAAGCTCACCATTCTCACCATACTGTCCATAATCTTTGGCCTCGTACAGATCTTTCAGTTTCTGATCTACAATAAATTCAGCGTTGGTTGGATCTTCCTTTTCCATCACTCCATCCAGGGTAGTGATGTAGGCGTAATGAACCGCATCAGCCGGGAAATAGTCCAGCACTTTGCCATACGTAAACCGCATCGTGGAGTTGGCATCCGGATAAAACATCTTATCGGGGAACATGTCCCTTAACCCATCAATAAACAAACGATTGCCTTTGGAGAGTCCTGCCTGGGCTGTTCTGTAAGCACCGGAATATTGACCTGAATTCTCTGCCATGGATTGGGCAGTAATCCAGCCCAGGTCTTTTTTGAAGACTTTGGCAGAGGGTTTATCCAAAAACGCGTTTGCACTTCCGGCTGTTGCAAATACACTGGTGCGGTAGACTTCATCAGCAAATGCAGCGAAATCGTTGTTGTAATCCTTTTCAATAGTTGCAAAGATGGAGGGAAGGCCTTCCTTCGGTACTTTTTTGGAGTATAGTTTAAGCATCTCTCCTAAGGTATTTTTCTCAATCTCATAATCCCACTCCTGGAAATGTTCAGTTACCAGCAATCGCAAGCTGCTGACAGTTTCTATTATGGCAGCTTTGTTCTTTTTCTCGAGATTTTCTTTCAGGCCGGAAAATCCATTGGCAAAGCCGACGATATTTAATCCACCACCTGCAAACCGGGAATAGAAGAAAGGAACGCTCGCTTTGGTAAGCTTCTCATATCCCTCTTTCAGACTTGGAAGAACGTCGCCATATTTGTCGAGGCGCATCTGGTTGTCATTGATCCATATGGTAAAATCTGCTTCTAGCTGCTCTTTTTTCCGGAGTACCTTGTTCTTTCGCAACATCTTGGTCTGTCCGATGAAATTTTTCCAGGTATTTGAGAGGCCGGCGTAATTTTCGGAATATGCAATCCGGGCTGTTTTATCCACGTCCATTCTGGCTTTCATCACCTCCATCTGTTTCCCGAATACATCAATGATCACAGGATAAAGAGCGTTAAGATTGTACTCAATACCATAGGAAGTTGCATAGCGACTGGTTCTTCCCGGAAATCCCCAGATCATGGCGAAATCATTTTTCTTGACACCAGCCAGGCTAATTGGAAGATGGTAATCTGGTTTCAATGGTACATTGTTGTCAGAAAAATCGGCAGGATTGTTCGTGCTGTCGGCATAAATCCTGAAAATACTGAAATCGCCGGTATGACGGGGCCACATCCAGTTGTCGGTATCGCCGCCGAATTTCCCGATTGAAGAGGGGGGGGCTCCAACCAGGCGAACATCTTTATAGGTTTTAAAGACAAACAGGTAATATTCATTCCCACTGTAAAAGGAGCTGACCCTGCACTCGTATGTCCCATCTTCGGATGCACGATCGGTGATGCGGTCTGAGATTTTCCTGACCGTTGAGCCCCGGTCTGACTCAGACAATGAGTCGGTCAGGAAAGGGATGATGGAATCCGTTACGTTCTCAATTCTCACAAGAAAAGAGGCATTCATTCCTTCGTTGGCAAGCTCCTCATCCAAAGACCTGGCCCAGAAGCCATCGGTAAGGTAGTCATGTTCGGGGGTACTGTGATTTTGCACAGCACTATAACCACAATGGTGGTTGGTAAAGATCAGACCTTTGTCTGAGACTACTTCAGCAGTACAGAAGAATCCTCCCCTTGCCGGACTTCCGGAGGAGAGGCCTACGATAGCATCTTTCAGGCTGGAATGATTTACACTGTAGATCTCTTCAGGGGTCAGGTTTAGTCCCATTTTCTGCATGTCGACGTAATTCAGCCTCTCAATCAGAATAGGCAGCCACATACCTTCATCAGGAGGATTTCCTGCCTGTGTTTTATTCACGGGAGGTAACAGAAAAACCAGGCCTGTAAGGACCAGAAGAAATAAAATAGTTCGGTTTGTCGTCATAATGTCACTGATTTAATGAATTGAAACGCAATATTACACACAATTTTCTGAACAGTAAATTTTTTTAGATAAAAGGGCCGGATGGTCGATATACCGATCATCCGTCGTCAACAGGACAATATCAGGCAAAAGCAACAGGTAATCAAAAAAAATTGATTGGTATCAGGGTAATTTCCATCTTTGCAGTCATTAACGGGTAGCCTATGTTAAAACGTTTTTACAAACATCTGCGAGAGCATTTTATCATCCCTCATATCCTTTTCTGGATTGTCAGCATCGCCTCCTTTCTGTTACTTCTTATCTATACCAGGGGATTCAGGATCAGTGAGATCGACTTTAAGACTGCTACTTCAATCCTGATCACCCTGTTTTATCTTGCCATATCTGTCTATATTAACCTGTTATGGCTGATCCCGAAATTCTTTAAAAAGCGAAGATTCGGGCCCTTTTTCATTCTTCAGATAGGAAATATCCTGCTATTTGTCCTGCTCAATTATTTCACCTCACACATCTTTGAAGAGGATCATCCGGAGTTTATCAATGAAGCGATCGCAGAGATAATCCTTGTCTTCCTTTTTCTTGTCGTTACCACCTTGCTGAAATTTATGCGCGATTCCATTGCGCTGCAGGATGCTGAGATAAAAGTGAAAGAGGTTGAGGGACAGAAGGTCAAGGCAGAATTGCAGGCATTGAAGTCCCAGGTCAACCCACACTTTTTCTTCAATACACTAAACAGTCTCTATGCACTCAGCCTTGACAAGTCGGAAAATACGCCGGAAATGATTCTGAAGCTGTCAGAACTGATGCGCTATGTAATCTACGAAACACAGGATAACCAGGTTCCCTTGAAAAAACAACTCGATTTTCTGAGAAGCTATGTCTTCCTGGAGCAAATGCGGTCGGATGAGAATCTGGAGTTGACATTTGATGTAAAGGGAGATCATACGGATACGCGGATCGATCCGTTACTTTTTATCGCATTTATTGAGAATGCATTTAAACATGGGTGCAAAACCAAAGTACTAAATCCATACATTCACATTAATTTTAATGTGGAAACCTCCCAACGAGTTGAATTTACGATTGAAAATAATACAGATGATTTCATATCTTTGGAAGAGAATAAAGCGGCTGGTTTCGGTTTGAAGAATGTGAAAAAGCGTCTGGAGTTGCTCTATCCGGGCAAGCATGAATTACGTATCATCAATGCCGGAACCACTTATCGTATTGAACTTTGTATTTGTATCCAGAAACCATGAAGATCAAATGCCTTATTATCGACGATGAACCCCTGGCGCAGCGGGTGATCGAAAAGTATGCACTGGATTTACCCTTTCTAGAGATTGTTGGGAAGTGCAACCAGGCTGTAGATGCCATCGAGTATTTACACCAGCAACAGATAGACCTGATGTTTCTGGATATCAACATGCCCAAACTAAGCGGTATCGATTTTCTGAAAACCATGAAACAAACGCCCCTGGTAATTATCACCACCGCTTATGCCGAATACGCACTCGAAGGGTATGAACTGGACGTGGTGGATTACCTTATGAAACCTTTTGGATTTGACCGGTTTTTGAAAGCAGTTCATAAAGTGCAGGATGTGCTGGCCACCCGGAACTACCAGGATGATCCAGGCGTGAACATGGAGCAGCCAACGGAAGAGCAGTTCATATTTGTTAAATCAGGAAAGAAAACGTTCAAGGTTAATCTCAAAGATCTGCTCTATGTTGAAGCACTTGGGGATTATGTAAAGATATATACCAGTGAGCGTATGATTGTAAGCTACCAGTCTCTGAAACATATTGAATCCATCCTTCCTCCCACCAGATTTCCGCGTGTCCACAAATCGTATGTGATCTCCCTTTCCAAAGTAGAAATGATTGAAGGAAACCAGGTAAGAATCGCTGATAAGTTCGTTCCAATCGGATCAAACTACAAAATGGAGTTTGAAAAACTCGTGAAAGTAGGTTAAACCAGTTTTTTACTCCTTCTTCTCCAATTCTGGTACCGACCCTTCAATTGCCACCTTTATTGTCTTCAGAACAAACCCGAAGTAGATCATCATGATTCCAAACAGGATAGCAAAGAATCCGAGGATCTTAAGAAGGAATCCTGCGGTTGTTATCGGGTCAAAGAAGAGCAGAACACCCAGAACAATGGTCAGCAGCCCGTTGAAAAGCAGGATGTTCTTGCTTGCCATTTTCTCCTTGATGTTGATCAGAATGGCCAGTTGAACAATGCCGAGTATGATGGCCCACACACCAATGATGATAAGAATAAATTTCATCGAGAACTTCGGAAATAATATCAAAACCAGGCCGATAACAACAGTGAGGATCGATTCAAACAAAAGCATGCCAGCATGCTTATCGGCTTTAATATTCCGGATGGCAGCAAATAACAGGAAGACACCAACAACAGCAATCCCGATTCCGATATAAAATAAAAGCATCTCGATCATATCTGTGTCAAAATAGAGCAGAAAGACCCCGAAAAGAATTGCGATGATTCCATTGATAACCAGAAACCACCAGTTTTTTTTGCTTTTTTGTTCCATGATTATTTTTTTATTGGGTTAAATTTCCATTGAGTAAAGAAATTCCGTAGAAATATTCTGAGATAGAGCTTCCGATCACAAACAATCCGATGACCAGGAATAGAATTCCGGCGATACGGTTGATCAGGAGCTTTACCTGAGGACTGATAGCGGTTCGGATCTTATTGGCAAGCACCGCCTTCAGGATATCGGTCATCAGTACCATCAGCAGGGTGCCGGCAAAGAAAAAGGCCACTTTGTTGTTATCTCCGCCGTAACTGGCGCTGATGGCAACAACAGAGGTGATCCAGAAGAACCAGATCGAAGGATTGGCCAGGTTCAGGAAGTAGCCTTTGAAAAAGTAGGTGAAGAAGCCTGCCCGTTTAAACTTCAACTCGCGGATCGCTTCCACAGTCTCGGTTTCAGGAACTTTTCTGATCAGGGACCCGATACCGAACAACAACAGGATAGTTCCCCCGATGATACCAAGCACCAGGTGACTTTTTGAATTCATAAGAATTTGTGAGGCTCCGAAATAGCTGCCTACCACAATGGTCAGATCACTCGAAAATATGCCCAGTGCCAGATAAACTCCATGCCAGACACCATATTTGATACTTGTCTGGATCAATGCAATCATGGCCGGACCAATAATTATAGCCACAGTCAATCCGAGGAATAACCCTTCAAAGAGTGGTCGAATCATGGATACAATGTTACGAAAAAATTAACTACTTTCGTGCGACAGCGGATAAGAGTGAAATCAATAAACAGAGTGATCTTCTGGGCTATAGGAGTGATTATCGTGACGGTTGTGGTTATTGCCGGAGGGTTTTTTCTCTTCAGCATCCTCACAGAGTATCACCCTGCTCCAATTGAGCCTGTATCAGTAACAGAAACCACCTCCCAACAGATCGGTACAACCACCAGTTTCTCTGTGATCACCTGGAACCTCGGCTACGGGGGATTGGGCAGTGAGATGGACTTCTTTTACGATGGCGGGAAAAATGTACACCCTGAGAAATCCTATTTTGAACAATCCATTTCAGGAATCGGAAATTTCTTGAAGGAGAATGACACCGTGGATTTCTTTCTTCTCCAGGAGGTTGACAGAAACTCAAAGCGAAGCTATTACCTGGATGAAGTTGGTTGGTTAAAAACCTTGCTTCCGGGATTTTGTATCTCTTATGCTACCAATTATAACTGCCGGTTCGTACCGATTCCTCCAACACAACCAATGGGACGGGTAACTTCCGGACTTGTAACCTGTTCCCGATATTATCCTGATGAAGTAACCCGCTATGGTTTTGACAAACATTTTCGGTGGCCTGACCGACTTTTCTACCTGAAGCGATGTTTTATAGTTTCCCGATACTCCCTGCCCGATGGTCATCAACTGGTGATGATCAACATCCACAATTCTGCATTTGACACGGGAGGAGTCCTCCGGACTCGGGAGATGGAGATGATCAGGGCTTTCATGTTCTCCGAATATAAAGCAGGAAATTACCTCATAGCCGGAGGAGACTGGAATGCAAACCCACCCGGGTTTAATCCGGAAGTGATAAAAACAGGGGACCTGATCAAACTTGACGACTTTCCAGAGCTAAGCACATATTTCCCCGGATGGGAATTTGCCTATGATCCAAAACATCCCACCAACCGGGATGTTAACAGCCCCTATGAACATGGTGCCACACCTGTCACCATAATCGACTTTTTCCTGGTATCTCCGAACATCAAAGTGCTTGAAATCCAAACATTCAAAACCGGGTTCGACCAATCCGATCATCAACCGGTCTTTTTACAAATCGCTATACATCCGTAACCATGATAATCCAGGTAACAGCACCCACGTCATTAAGTGATCTCCTTTTTAACGAATTCAGGGATGCCTCCAAAACAACGGTAAAAAAGATAATTACCCATGGAAATGTGAAGGTGAACGGCAAGATGAACACCAATCCGGCAACAAAGGTAACTCCTGGAGATTCAGTAGAGTATATCAAACAGGTAGTACATCGGAGCAAGATAAATCCTCCCTATCCAGTTGTTTATGAGGACAACTACCTGTTGGTTGCAGAGAAACCGGCAGGTTTGCTGACAGTAGGGGATCGTGGACTTGGCGGGACCTCATTTTATAAAGAGTTACTGGAATATGTAAAAGAAAATTCGGAGGGAAAAGAGAGGCTCTATGTGGTACACAGGCTCGACAGGGAAGTTTCGGGATTGCTTGTATTTACAAAAACGGAAGAGTTGCAGCAGAATCTGAAGAATGACTGGAAAAATACCCGGAAGTTGTATTATGCTTTGGTTGAAGGTTCGCCGGAAAAAGAGGAGGGCACCATCCGCAACTGGCTGGTTCAGGGAAACAACCAAAAGATGTATTCAGGGAAGGTATCGGAAAAATCAAAACTGGCTATTACACATTACAAGGTGATGGATAAGAGCCCAGGGTTTACCTTACTGGAGGTTGAGCTCGAAACAGGGAGAAAAAATCAGATCCGGGTACACCTGTCGGAAATGGGTTGTCCGGTAGTGGGCGACCGAAAGTATGGAGCCGACGATCATTTCGAAAGAAGAATCAGGCTTCATGCGTTTTACCTTGCTATTAACCATCCGGCGACTGGAGACCCATTGGAGTTTAAAAGCAAAATGCCGAAAGAGTTCCTGGTCCTCAAGCAGAAAGATGAGAAGTACAAGTGAACCCTCGCTGACGCATTGCCTCAAAAATCAGGATCGCCGCTGATGTGGAGACATTCAGGGAGTCGACTGTTCCATTCATCGGAATTTTAATACGGGTATTGGCTGCAGACAACCATGTTTCAGAGAGGCCAGTTGCTTCAGAGCCCATAATGATGGCTGAAGGAACGGTAAAGTCAGTTTCATGATACCACCTATCACCTGTAAGAGCTGCTGCAAATGTGTTAATCCCTTTTTCCAGAAGCCACGCAATCGTATCCCCTGTTGAAGCCGTTACCACCTGGTTGGTAAATATTGTTCCCAGACTGGAGCGGATCGTATTGGGATTGAAGAGATCAGTTTGCTGGTCACAAAGGATGATGGCGGAGATGCCTGCAGCATCAGCAGTTCTGAAAATTGCGCCGAGGTTTCCCGGCTTTTCAACAGATTCCAAAACAAGAAGAACAGGAGATGCAGGCAGGAACAGACTGGAAAGACCCTTTTGCTGTGTCTGTGCACAGGCAAAAATCCCTCCGTTATCTTTTCGATAGGCAAGCCGGTTGAAGACCTCTGGAGAAATTTCGGTCACCTCACATGGGATGTGTTCCATAGGAATTAACTCTTCAAAACGGTGTTCAGGTAAAATATCAATACAGTGTAACAAAGAAGTTAGTTGGTAACCGGCCTTTATGGCAAGGGTGATCTCACGCGTGCCTTCAATCACCATCAGGTTACTCTTCCTTCGTTCTCTGGATTTCTCCTGGAGCAGAAGGAGCTGTTTGATCAATGGATTCTGCAAACTTGTTATGACTTTATTCATGGCTTGCAACGTGGGATTTGAAAACAAACTTAACTATTTTTTCTATTTTTTGTGAGAGGAACACATTTAATTTATACATTTGCGTATTCAAATACCTAAATAGAATTTATGTCCAAGATTTTTTCCATGTCGGAAGCTTCGTCAATTGCCATACACAGCATGGTTCTCATTGCCCGGGCCAAACATGGGATTAATGTTGTAAAGATCACGGAGTTTACAGGATTTTCCAAAAACCACATCGCAAAGGTCCTCCAGCGGCTTGTGAAGAGTGATTTGTTGAAATCGGTGCGAGGACCATCCGGAGGATTTTATCTGAAAAGGGACCCGAAAGATTACGATTTGCTGGAAGTATATGAGGCGATCGAAGGTCCGATTGAAGAGTCCGATTGTCCGTTGGCTTATGAAATCTGCAATTATGACGAGTGTATCATGGGCAACGTGGTAAATAAAATGACTGGTGAGTTTACAAAGTTCCTGAAAGGACAAACATTAGATAAATATCTCACCTAATTACATCATCAACATAATGAAAAGAGAGATTGTAGAGATTGACGAAGAGCTTTGTAACGGTTGTGGTTTATGTATTCCCAATTGCCACGAGGGCGCATTACAGATAATTGATGATAAAGCCAGATTGATCAGCGACCTCTTCTGCGACGGGCTGGGAGCGTGTATCGGCCATTGTCCCGAAGGGGCCATCACCATTGTTGAGCGAGAGGCTGAGCCCTACAATGAACGTAAGGTGATGGAGATCATTATTCCGAAAGGGAGAAATACGATCCTGGCACACCTGGAGCACCTCCGCGACCACAATGAAGTTGATTTTCTAAATGTAGCTATTCAATATTTAAAAGAAAAAAATATCGATATGAGTAAAGAAGGATTTGAACTGAAAAAACCTGCAACGGCAGGATATCCCGACCAGGTAGTTCACACAGCTCCTGAACAACCAGAACAGGCATGCGGATGTATGGGATCCATGGCTATGGATTTCAATAGTGATGAAGAAGAGCTAAAGGAAGCCGCAAAGACTGGCACCGACAAACCGGCAGCTCCTTCCGAGCTTAAGCAATGGCCTGTCCAGCTGCACCTGGTAAATCCCCAGGCATCCTATTTCCAGAATGCAGATGTTGTGCTTGCAGCAGATTGTGTTCCCTTTGCCATGGCCAATTTTCATGCCCGTTTTCTGAAAAACAAGTCATTGGCCATCGCCTGTCCGAAGCTCGACACCAACAAAGAATCTTATGTGGAGAAGCTGGCATCTATGATCGCTGATTCCAGGATCAACTCATTGTCGGTTCTTATGATGGAGGTTCCCTGTTGTAGTGGGTTGCTTTCCATGGCAGAAGCTGCCCGGGCCCAGGCCGGTCGCAACGTCCCGATAAAGAGGATCATCATAGGGATTAAAGGAGATGTTTTGGAGGAGGATTGGGCTTAAAAAAAATAGTGAAATAGTGAAATAGTGAAATGGTGAAGCGGAGTTCGGCGGAGCCAAATAGCGAAATAGTAAAGATAAATTATGGAAAAAACATTGTTTGAACACTCGAACGTTTTCCGGTTTGCGGAGAAAGTTGAGTACTCCCCTGAAGGGATTGTAAGTAAGCGATTATTGGATAAACCAGTTGGAACGGTTACCCTGTTTGCCTTCGACAAAGG
>CALCGJ010000292.1 GCA_937900965.1 uncultured Bacteroidota bacterium
CAGGTTTCAGGTTTCAGGTTTCAGGTTTCAGGTTTCAGGTTTCAGGTTTCAGGTTTCAGGTTATCAGGCATCCGGCATCCAGTTATCCAGTAATCCAGTAAGGCAAATATACTAATTTCACTTTTAGACTTCCGATATGCCCGAAAAAACATATCGAACTTTTTGATATTCTACTCTTTACCCTCTCTTTTTTTTCTAATTTTGTCCGAAAGAAACCAATAAAAGAAAAACCCATATGAATTTCGAAGAATTCAAGAAAACCCACAAACTACTCAAGCAGTACAAGTACACCTGGGCCCCCATTGATAAAGGCTACAACAACCGAACTGTCCATATCAATGTCGGTGACCTCGTGGTAACCGAGAAGCCTGTCAGCCAGGAGATGAAAGAGAAATTTATCGGGGGAAAAGGATTTGACCTCCGCCTGCTGTGGGATGCCACCCAACCCAACACAAAATGGAATGACCCGGAGAACGAAATCGTGATCTCCGGAGGGCCATGCTGCGGGATTACTCAATACTCCGGCTCAGGAAAAGCTATCTGCTGTGCTATCAGTCCGCAGACCGACATTGTTGTCGACTCCAACGTAGGTGGCTTTTTCGGACCATTCCTCAAGTTCTGTGGATTTGACGCACTGGAACTTCAGGGAAAATCTGATGAGGAGATCCTCATTATTTTCGACGAAGAGCGTGAGGTGATCGATTTTTACGAAGCCGGTGATCTTCCTTCCGACAGCCATGTGCTGGCCGAAGAGCTTCACGACATGCTGGCCAATCCCGAAAACGAAAAAGACAAATACAATGTATCGGTAGTCTCCTCAGGAACCGCTGCCGAGCACTCCCTGATAGGGATGCTGAACTTCAGCTTCTACGACATCAAACGGAAAAAAGTCAGGCTGAAACAAGCCGGACGCGGAGGAATCGGAACTGTCCTTCGCGATAAGAAGATCAAAGCCATCGCCGCCCATGTAAAACCTATTGGAGGCAACAGAAACAATGTTGCCGACATGGACCCGATTAAGGAGCGTGGCCGCAAATTTAACACAGAGATGCGTGAGCTGGATGACCAGCAGTGCGAGATGAAGAAGAAAGGCACCGCACACCTCACCAACATTATGAACGATTACGACCTGCTGCCTGTTCACAATTTCAGGTTTGGGAGTCACCCCGATGCCGACAAGATCACCGGTGATGTGTGGATGTCCTACTTCACACAAAATGTCCCCGACGGATGCTGGGTTGGGTGCAACATGGCCTGCTCAAAGGGAGTCGACAACTACCTGCTCCGCAGTGGCCCGTATGCCGGTGACCGGGTAATCGTTGATGGACCCGAATATGAGACAACCTCTTCGCTGGGGTCGATTGCCGGTATATTCAACCCCGATTTTACGATTGAAGCCAATTTTTATTGTGACACATACGGCATATGTACAATCACCTGGGGAACGATCCTGGGGTTCATCATGGATTGCTTCGAAAGCGGCATCCTGAATGAATCACGGACCGGTGGGCTAAAACTCAACTTCGGCAATGCCGATACAGCAATGGAATTGCTACACCAGCTCGCCAAAGGGGAAGGATTTGGGATGATTGCCGGTCAGGGCGTGCGGAAAATGAAGCAGATCTTCGCTGAGAAAGGGTGGGGAGATCCCCGGTACATGCAGGATATTGGCATGGAGAACAAAGGGCTGGAATATTCCCAGTATGTCTCCAAAGAATCGCTCGCCCAACAGGGTGGCTATGCCATGACCAACAAAGGACCACAGCACGACGAAGCGTGGCTGATCTTCATGGATATGGTCAACAACCAGATCCCTACTTTTGAAAAGAAGGCTGAAGCACTCCATTACTTCCCGATGTTCCGGACCTGGTTCGGACTGGCCGGATTTTGCAAGCTTCCCTGGAACGATGTGGAACCTGTTGGTAATGCAGAAACGGAAGAACCGGCAAAGGTGCCCGAACATGTCGACAACTACGTAACCATCTTCAATGCCGTAACCGGCCAGAACATCAACAAAGATGACATCGTAACGCAATCAGAACGGGTCTATAACTTCCAACGGATCTTCAACATCCGACGGGGATATGGTCTGCGGAAACACGACGCCCAGCCATATCGCGCTGCCGGACCTGTAACCATTGAGGAGTATGAATCACGGGCTGAACGGTATGATAAACAGCTCAAAGAGATCCTGAATGTGGATCCCGAAGGGAAAACTACAGAAGAGAAAATGGCAATTACGCGTGAATACCGGGAAAATCAATACGAAAAACTGCTTGATGCCGTCTATGAACGTCGTGGCTGGACCAAAAACGGAGTCCCGAAGATTGAACACCTGAAGAGGCTGGGTATGGATTTGCCGGAGCTTATTGAGGTGGTGGAACCACTGCAATAATTGCCATTAATTGCGCATGTATTGCACATCAATTGCCATGGATTGCCATGAATTTATACTATTCTGCTTGCAGGGGCGGACCTGTAACTTTCATATCGTGGTCAGCAAATACCTTGTCAACTTCTTCTTTTGATGGAGGTGAAGTCCATTGATCAGTCACTTTAAAAAATGATTCCATTTTGCCAGCCGGCAGATATGAAACAATCATTTTTCCTTTCTTGGTTAGTTGCATAAAGGCATGTTGAACATTTCGAGGCAGGAAAATTGTATCGCCAGGGTTAATTTGATATTTGTCAGCGCCAACCTGGAACAGGTATTTGCCTTCAATAACATAAAACCATTCATCTTGAAAAGGATGAATATGCAATGGTGGTCCGCCATTCGGGGTCAAACCAGTTTGTTCAAACACGGCCAGGTCGTTTTCGGTATCTTCACCTGAAATTTTTATGTCCAGAGTATTTAAGGTAATACCTTTCATTTTGTAATGCACTCCAAACCTTGCTTCCCCAGCATTCACCTTAAACCCTTTTCTTGTTCTCATAGGAATTATTGAATTAATTTTAGCAAATGCAAGTGCAGGTAATAGTGCAAGTGTTGATAGTATGAAATTTCTTCTTTTCATTGCCGGTTGTATTTTGTACCGTTTATTGCTACCCAAAAGCAACATCCAACATCATCATAGTCGCAAAACCAAGCATGGCTCCGATTGTAGATAAATCAGTCTCATTTCCGGTTTGTGATTCAGGTATTAATTCTTCAACAACTACAAAAATCATTGCTCCTGCCGCAAAGGAAAGGGCGTAGGGCAATAAAGGAGTAACAGTCAACACCAGGTAAGCACCCAGTACTCCGGCAATCGGTTCAACAATCCCGGAAAGCTGGCCATAATTAAAAGCTTTTAACCTGGAAAGACCCTCCCGGCGAAGAGGAATTGAAACAGCTGCACCTTCAGGAAAGTTTTGCAATCCAATTCCAATAGCCAGGGCAATGGCTCCTGCAAGAATACCAACATCCGGATTATGTGCCAGTGCACCGAATGCAACTCCAACAGCTAACCCTTCCGGTATATTATGCAACGTTATTGCAAGTACAAGCAATATGCTCCTTTGCCAGGATGTTTTAATACCTTCGGCCTTGTCAATAGACAACCCCAGGTGCAGGTGAGGTAAAAGTTTATCTACCAGAAGTAAAAAAGCTCCCCCTGATAAAAATCCAATAACCGCAGGCAACCAGGGAATGTCACCACTTGCTTCCGACATTTCAATCGCAGGCTTAAGCAAAGACCAGAAACTGGCAGCGATCATTACTCCAGCCGCAAAACCCAGCATTGAATTTAGTATCTTTTTATTGATTGTTTTAAAAAAGAAAACCATTGAAGCTCCTGCTGCCGTAAGAAACCAGGTAAAAAGTGTTGCTCCGAGCGCAAGCAGTATCGGATTATAATCAAGTAACCACTCCATTTTCCTATCCTTTAAGGGTTGTTATTAATTGCCATAGATTGCCATAAAGTTCGTATTTCATTTCAGCCTAATTTCCGAAATTCAGGATCTTCAATAGTTATCATGGATATTCTATGTTGAAAAGATCTGGCAAACGTAGTATTGAATTCTCATAGCGCTAAGATAAAGTGTTTAATTATTCTTCCAAAAACTAACCTCCGTTTAACTTTACACTTCTAACTTCGTACTTCCCGTTCTAACCTCTAATTTCTGACTTCGTACTTCCTTAATGGCATTTATCCTCCTTCATAAACGGATAGGTAAACTCCGTTGCAGGTATCAGCGTTTCTTTGATGGTACGCGGATTGGTCCAGCGTAACAGGTTCAGGTAACTGCCTGATTTGTCGTTCGTGCCGGATGCCCGTGCCCCGCCAAAAGGTTGCTGTCCAACCACCGCTCCCGAAGGTTTGTCATTGAAGTAGAAGTTGCCGGCAGCATAACGCAGAGCACCGCATGCCTGGTTCATTGCCCTCCTGTCCCTCGAAAAAATAGACCCGGTCAACGCATATGGAGAGGTTTGGTCGCATATCTGAAGGGTCTTCTCAAATTCCTTATCGTTGTAAACAAAAACCGTCAAAACCGGCCCGAAGATCTCCTCTTCCATCGTCTTAAAATGCGGATCAGTAGTGAGGATCACGGTGGGTTGAATGAAGTAGCCAACAGATTTATCACCGGTTCCGCCAAATATGACCTTGGCATGGTGCGACTTTTTAGCATACTTAATATATCCCATAATGCTGTCGAAGGCCTTTTCATCAATTACCGCATTCATGAAATGGCTGAATTCTGTCACACTGCCAACTGTGATCTGAGATAGCATCTCCCCTATTTTCTCATTGATGTCAGGCCAGAGTGATGCAGGGATGTAGGCCCTTGAAGCCGCAGAACATTTTTGCCCCTGGTATTCGTAAGCGCCGCGAACCATGGCAACTGCCACCTCCTGTGTGTCGGCTGAAGGATGAACGAATATGAAGTCCTTCCCGCCTGTCTCACCCACAATCCGGGGATAGGATTTGAAGTTACCGATATTGGCAGATGCCTGCTGCCAGATATTGTTAAACGTGGAGGTTGATCCGGTGAAATGGATACCGGTTAGGTCGCGGTGACTCAACGCCTGCTTTCCTATCAGGCTGCCTGGGCCGGGGATGAAGTTGATCACGCCATCAGGCAATCCGGCTTCACGGAATACCTTCATCAGGTAGTAACTGGAAAGCAGTGATGTCGTTGCAGGTTTCCATACTACCGTATTTCCCATCACTACCGGGGCCATATTGAGGTTGGAGGCAAGTGCCGTGAAGTTGAAGGGCGTTACCGTAAATACAAAACCTTCGAGCGGACGGTATTCAAACCTGTTTATGATGCCGGGAGAGGAGTGCGGCTGATCTTTGTATATCTCCGAGGTGAAGTATGCATTGAAGCGCAGAAAGTCTATCGTTTCGCAGGCGGCATCAATCTCCGCCTGGTAGGCGTTCTTGCCCTGGCCCAGCATAGTGGATGCATTGATCAGGGGGCGGTATGTCAATGAAAGCAGTTCAGCAGCCCGCAGACTGACCGATACCCTCTCCACCCAGGGGATGGCAGCCCACTCTTTATGCGCTTTCAGGGCGGCATCAATGGCCATCTTTATCTCTGCCTCACCAGCCATATGGTACTTAGCCAGGACATGTTGATGGTTATGGGGCATCACAACCGTCCCAGTCTTACCCGTTCGTATCTCTTTTCCTCCGATGATCAGTGGGATATCCTGAATTTCGGCTGACAGGCGGTCTAATTCCGTGGTAAGAGCTTTCCGCTCCCGCGACCCGGGAACATAATTACGTGTCCGCTCGTTCACCGGCCGCTCAAAATTTATTACTGCGTTATTCATACCTATATGTTAGTTTCAAAGTTCAAGGTTCAAGGTTCAAGGTTCAAATTTCAGTTTTCAATTCTCAATTTTCAATTTTCAATTCCGCCTTCCTCGACTTCAGGAAAAATGAGGAGATGAAAAGTATTAACGACAGCCCTGCCATTCCCAAGAATGCGTATGAAAATCCCATTGCCGCTCCCCATGATGAGGCTGTGATAACCCCGATGATAGCTGCACCCGACAGATGGCCAACACTGATAAAGATAATCAGGATGCCCTGGGTGGAGGCACGTTCTTCAGCACCCACTTCGTTCAGCATGATGTAGTTCAGTGCGGCACGCATCGACAGGCCAAGACCAAGCAGTCCTCCGCTTATATAGAACAGTGAGAGGTCTTCTCCCATAAGGCTCAGCAGATAGAATGCGACAGTTGCCACGAGCAGGCCAAAGACAATGACCGCTCGTGAGCCCACCCTGTCTACAAGCCTGCCGCTGACCGGAGATCCTACTGCAGCGATGAAAACTACAGGTAGGAGCATGAAACTCGCGCTGCTCGGATCAACTCCAAATGTCAATACTGAAAATGAGGGAAGAAAAACAATCGCCGACTGGAACAGTCCGATCCCGAAAGCAATAAACCCTACAAGCCTGATCTGTGGCGA
This sequence comes from uncultured Bacteroidota bacterium, assembly GCA_937900965.1. Taxonomy (GTDB): domain Bacteria; phylum Bacteroidota; class Bacteroidia; order Bacteroidales; family FEN-979; genus QYOJ01. The sequence goes on from CALCGJ010000292.1 coordinate 6,405, forward strand.
GTTGAATAGACGTACATTAAATACCGGGGCTTTGTTGGAATATTCGAGCATGATCATCAGCGGAGTGAGAATAAGTACCACGAGAATCAGGGGTAGGATAGGCCACTTCCCCATCCTTTCTAAGTTATCGGCATCAATCAGATTGATGGCAACCGCAAAGGCTCCCAGGATAATAGCTATCATCACCATGCCTGTCCAGTCAATTTTAGTGGCTTCTGCGACAGGCTTGGTTGGCAGCAGGAATGCAGAGGCAATGATCAGCACAATGACAATCGGGATATTGATCAGAAACAGAACGTTCCACGAAAAATACATGAGCATGAATCCGGCAATGAATGGTCCGATGATAAAGGCAATTCCAAACACAGCCCCGATAAGTCCCAGGGCTCTTCCGCGTTTTTCGACAGGAAAAATATCGCCGATCACAGCCGATGCTATCGGGAAAATACCAGCGGCTCCAAACCCCTGGATTGACCTGCCGGCAAGTAACCAGGTGATGTTATCAGATAAGCTTACGACCAACGAGCCGATCCCAAAAATAATCAGGGCAATTATATAAATCCACCTGCGGCCAAAGAGGTCGGAGAGTTTGGCCATAAATGAGATGCCAATTAAACTGAACAGGATGTAGATGGAAAAGATCCACGTTAATTGTTTTTCAGGGACATTCAGGGCTTCGCCAATACTCGGAATGGCCGGTCCTACGATTGATATATCCAGCGCACCCATCAAAACACCGAAAAAGAGTAAAAGGAGAATACCAGTATGATTTTTCATTAAGAGTAATATTTTTGACAAAGATACATCATAATTCTTATTTATACTAATTCTACTTAATAGATGGTCACGTCAGGGATATGCATGGCTTTGCCGATCGATATTTAGTTTACCTTTGCTTGAAATTTAGGTTTATGACAACGAAATTCGATTCGAAAATGGACTCCATCAGCCTGCATTACAAGATGTGGATGGAGGATAGTGCCGGAAAGGGCATTTTAGGAGACGGAAAATGGCAGATGCTGAAGCTGATCGAACAAAAAGGCTCCATGAAAGCTGCCTGCGACGAACTGGGTTACACCTATCGCCGTACATGGGGAAATTTAAAAAAAATTGAAGATTTCTTTGGATTTTCACTGCTTGAAAAGCACCGGGGAGGCGCCGAAGGAGGCAACACACAGCTGACACCCGAAGGCAAGCGGTTGGTCGCGGCGTTTGATCATTTCCACACCCGTGTCGACAATACAATACAGGAGGGTTTTGCCACATTTATTGACGAACTGAGAGGTTGAAAAACAGATTATGATTTCGTTTAACGAGGCACTTGACATTTTACTTGCAACGGCAACTCCGTTTGGCACCGGGCGATGTTCCCTGGCATCATCACCCGGACGGATTCTGGCCGACGATATCCTCTCCGACGTCGACATGCCCCCCTTCAACAAATCGGCCGTGGATGGATATGCATGCCGGATTTCCGATCTGCCGTTGGTGATGAAACCGGACGTACAGACGCGGCATGCCGCGGTTCCATCGCATACGGCATCCCGTACCCCTGGCGGTGAGACGCGGCATGCCGCGTCTCTACAGATGGTGGGGATCATTCCGGCCGGCACGGTTCCCACACACCCCATCGGCCCGGGCGAATGCGCAAAAATCATGACCGGCGCAATGGTTCCCGAAGGAGCTGATACGGTAATTATGGTGGAAGATACGGAGGAGCTTCCCGACGGCCGGATCCGGTTTACTGCTGACACTACCGCTCCCAACATCTGCTACAAGGGTGAAGATATCCGGCAAGGAGATCTTGTGCTTCCTGGCGGGAGTTTGATATCACCTCCGGGAATTGCAGTTCTGGCCTCTGTTGGCGCCGTCTCCCCTACTGTTTATAAACAACCTAAGGTGGCCGTAATCTCTACTGGCGACGAGCTGGTAGATCCAAAAGAGATTCCAGGTCCGGCGAAGATCCGGAACTCCAACTCTTCGCAACTGATCGCACAGCTTGGGCAGATGCACCTGGAGGCACTCGGACTGGGGATATCAGGAGATTCCAAAGAGGAGCTATATGCGAAGATTGATGAGGGATTGGCAAAATCAGATGTTCTTATCCTTTCGGGCGGGGTATCCATGGGCGAATACGACTACGTTCCCGGCATCATGAGCCAGCTTGGGGTGGAGATCCTCTTCAAAAGCATTGCCATTCAACCCGGACGACCCACCCTATTTGGCAGGAGGGGATCCGGTTTTGTTTTCGGCCTTCCCGGAAATCCCGTCTCCTCCTTTGTGATTTTTGAAATCCTGGTAAAGCCGTTTCTTTTCAAGTTGATGGGGCACACCTACTCCCCTCCACTGATAAGACTTCCGTTGGGGGTTGACTTCAGACGAAAAAAATCATCCCGCAAATCGATGTTGCCGGTATTCATCCGCGAAGGCGAAATTTTCCCGGTGGATTACCATGGATCTGCACACATCCACTCATACATCAAAGCAGAGGGCATGATCTCAATTGAAATCGGGACAACAGAACGAAAAAAAGGAGAGCTCCAGGATGTTCGACTGCTATAACCGGAAAATCAACTACCTGCGGATCAGCATCACCGACCGGTGTAACCTCCGCTGCATTTACTGCATGCCCGAAGAGGGAGTCCCGCTGATTGGCCATCATCTGATTATGCCCTATGAAGAGATTGTGAAGGTTGTAAGGGAAGCGGTGACACTTGGGATCGACAAGGTGCGGCTCACGGGTGGAGAGCCTTTGGTACGAAGAGGTGTTGAGGATCTTGTTGCCATGATTGCTGCGATTCCGGGTATCCGCGACTTTGGCCTGACCACCAACGGTACCCTCCTCGAAAAATTTGCACCCATCCTCAAAAAGGCGGGTCTGCACCGGGTAAATATAAGCCTCGATGCCGTCAACCCCACTCATTACAGAGAGCTCACACGGGGCGGGGATGTAGAGCAGGTGTTCCGTGGAATTGAAGCTGCGAAACAGGCCGGACTCACTCCTGTCAAAATCAACTGTGTGGTGCAACACTCATCAGAAGAGCAGGATGCAAGGGAGGTTCGGGAGTATTGCCGGATGCACAACCTTGAGATCCGTTTTATTCACCAGATGAGCCTGGAAGATGGTTGTTTCACGACTGTGGAGAATGGCGACGGTGGCGATTGCTCGCGTTGCAGCCGCCTGCGCCTGACCGCTAACGGAAAGATCAAACCATGCCTCTTTAACGATATCGAATTCGACATCCACGAACTCGGCATCCGGGAAGCACTTGTTCAGGCAATCAACCTGAAGCCGGAGAAAGGTACGGTGAATACTGTGAATGCATTTAATAATATTGGAGGCTAAATAAGGAATGGAAATTAGGAAATTAAGAAAATAAGATATGAACCACAATAGGCACATAGAACACAATAGAACTAATGTGCCCTATTGTGACTAATGTGGTAAAAAAACCTGAAACTTGAAACATGAAACATGAAACCAAATCTTTCACATACAGACTCTTCCGGCAAAGCTAATATGGTTGATGTGAGTAATAAAACTACTCAATTGAGAACAGCTTCTGCCCACGGGCATATAACCCTGTCTGAGGAAACTTTACGACTTATCCGGGAAAATCAGATGAAGAAGGGCGATGTGCTCACTGTTGCTGAGATTGCCGGTATCCAGGGTGGAAAAAAAACAAGCGAACTGATCCCTCTTTGTCATCCGCTGCAAATCACCAAACTGGATGTCAAAGCCGAACTTGATGAGACGGGTGTGACCGTAAACGCTGTTGCCAGATGTATTGGCCAGACCGGTATTGAGATGGAGGCACTAACGGCAGTATCAATCGCATTGCTGACTGTCTACGACATGTGTAAGGCAGTGGATAAGTTTATGGTGATCGGAGAGGTGAAATTAATTGACAAAATCAAAATAGATATTTAACCCACCCCCAAACCCCCTAAAGGGGGCTTACTTCGCTAAAGCGATCATCAGTTTTCAAATCTTCAGAAAAAATGAATAAACTAAAGGTTCTATCTGTAAATATTTCTGAGAAAAAGGGAACCATAAAACTTCCTGTACCCTCGATCACCCTGACGGAAAACGGCGTGGAGGGCGATGCCCACAGCGGTCCATGGAACCGGCAGGTGAGCATGCTGGGGATCGGGAGCATCCGGAAATCTGAGATGGAGGCAGGCCGGAAGATCAACTACGGAGAGTTTGCCGAAAACATCACCACCGAAGGGATTGATCTGTGGAAATGCCATCCCCTCGACCGCTTCGTCAGCGAAGAGGTTGAGCTTGAAGTAACCCAGATCGGGAAAGAGTGCCATGGGACTTCGTGTTCTATTTTTAAAGAGGTAGGAAATTGCGTGATGCCAAAGGAGGGGATCTTTGCCAGAGTGATAACGGCAGGGGCTTTAGGTTCAAGGTTCAAGGTTCAAGGTTCAAGCACCGAGGATCAAGAATCCAGCATCCAGCATCCAGCATCCAGCATCCAGCATCCAGCATCCAGGATCCAGCATCCAGCATCCAGTATCCAGCATCCGGCATCATTAACCGCAGGAATTAGCCTTGATTATGTTCCAAAGGTCTATTCAGCGCGGATTATCACGCTTTCCGATCGGGCCTTCAAGGGTGAATATGAGGATAAGTCTGGGCCCAGGGTGAAGGAACTTTTGGAAGACTTTTTTAATAGCCACGAAAACACAAAAACACAAAAGCATCCCGATTCTGAATCCCGGAGCCTCGACCCTCGACCCTCGACCCTCGACCCTTCCCCTCACGTCTCACGTCTCACGTCTCACGTAGTTCTCCTTCCCGACGATCCTGATCAACTCCGCTCTGCTTTGCAAGAAGCCATTGATGCCGATATCGATTTTATCTTCACAACAGGAGGCACGGGCATTGGTCATCGCGATTTCACCCCCGATGTGGTGAAACCAATGTTCGACAAAGAGATCCCCGGTATCATGGAGATGATCCGTATAAAGTATGGAGCCGAAAAACACCAGGCCCTCCTTAGCAGAGGTGTGGCCGGAGTTACCGGAAACACGCTGATATTCACCCTTCCGGGCAGCGTCAAAGCCGTTAATGAGTATATGCAGGAGATCGGAAAGTCGTTGATGCATATGGTGTATATGCTGAATGGACTGGACGCACACTAACTTGATCCTGGATGCTGGATCCTGGATCCTGGATGCTGGATCCTGGATAACTGAGGGACTGGGTGTTGGTTTCATTCCTTCATTCCTTCATTCCTTCATTCCTTCATTCCTTCATTCCTTCATGCCTTATGGCTAATCGCTGATCGCTGATCAATCGGGAAGGGGTCAACTGCATGGATTTTGATTTTATTAGATGCAGGATGCAGGGGATTGATCAGGAAATTATATTCGCAGGGGACCAGTGCAGAGGGGACTTTTATAACCTGGTATTCCAGCTCTTTCAGTAGCCTGTCACCAATTTTTTGTGTTGACGAATGAAAAGGGAAGGCATTCCAGCCATCATGTACGTCCTTTTTCAGAACAACCCGAATGTTGATCGTATCAGGGATTTCGATTGTCACAATCATGAGATCTCTGGGAGAGTTCCCTAAAGGGAAATGGACAGCCGCTTCCAGCAGGCATAATGCCTTGGATTCGCTGGTATAGATGACCGGGATGCCTTTACTGTTCCACCTCCCGCCATAGAGAGCTGCCCCTTTCCCGGAGAGATCATTAGAATAAACTGATTTGCATAGCCGGAAAACATTCATGCGAGTATCCCCTGTTCAATCCGGCCCAGCTCGCTCTTTATCATCTCGATCCCAAAGGAGTTATCCAGTAATTCTTTCGGCCTGATGCCGCCAAATGCAACATTGACTGTTTCCAGCCACAAGGAAAATTTATCCGTGGAACCAAAAACCTGTATTCCTTGCTGAAACAGGATGGCAATAGCCAGGAACTTCTCTGACTGGACCGCTCCCAGGTGCTGGCCTGTAGTTTTATACCGTTGAAGGGTTCGTTCCGAGACATGCAGGAAACCTGACCACTCACTCAATGAGAAACCGGTTAAATCATCAAATCTCGAGAAAACTTCATATTCTACCCCTTCCCGTATACTCTTTATAACATTATATGGATCAGCACTGTCGAGGATGTTCTCAATAAACTCGTCAACTTCCGTAATCGGATATGGTTTCATTTTACGCAATTTGTCGCCAAATATACGTCATTTGTCCGCAAAAGTCAAGTTTTAGAACCAAAAAGTGTCAGATCTGCGAGGATCCTGGATGCCAGATGCTGGTTTTGCTTTTCGCATCGCGATTAATTCGTAAATCGAAAATCGGATTAATCGTACTTCGTTCAGATGCTCTCCTCCGCCAGCAATTTCGGCGCATATCCACCTGCCGGGTTGCCTGAGTTGGTTTCAAGATTGTATTGGTACAGACTTACAACATCGATCGCTGAGCCACTCCAGGCGCCGGGTGTGATGATCAGGTAGGTCCTCACGTCATAGCTGGTCTGGCTGGCATCTATCCAGGATCCAGAGTTGGCATAGATGCCGGAATACACTGAGCTTTTTGGATAGACCTGGAGCAGGGGTTCGTGTGTATGCCCGAAGCCAACGATTTTGTATGTTTTGGGAGCAGTAGCCGGATCCAGGTACTCCATTTCAGCAGCGGTATAGAGATCGCTGTGTCCGTTCCAGATGGCATGAAAACAACAGGCCATAGGATATGGAACAAGGTTCTGGACCTGTGTCTGACCCCAGAGATCCTCAATGTTCGTCGCATACATCTCCTTGATCCCATGAAACGAATATGGGCCCGGATAGTTATCAATTCCACCCATCAGAATATTCATTGCATATGGATTAACCACCATTTTGTACTGGAGAATCGTGTGCAGGTAAGCAATATCCCAGGCTGTCTTGAATTCAAAAGATCCGCTGATATCCTCTCCGCTTTTCAAGTTTCCCGGATGGTCCATGGTCCCCTGAGCGTATAGCCGCGAAATGAAATAACCGGGTGGCAGGATATGGCCCGGATTGGTAAGTGGCTGCGGACAATTGAAGAAATCGTACCGGTGTCCGTGTTCCAGGACGATCTCAGGCACAGGGAAGTATATCCCGAGGCCGATGTTATCGCCCTTCCAGATGATGCCGGGGATGATCTCCTGGAGGACTTCATTGGTAAGCAGCATATCGTGATTTCCATGAACATAGATCAGGTCAATCTCCTGGTGACTTGCGATATCCTGAAGTTTGGCTATGATCAGCTGGTTCACCGGGTTATCGGCCACAGCATGAAAGTACTCTTTTCCGTTGGTGATGCCCGACTGCGAATCGAAAGGGTTTATCGTATAGGGTACAATCCACTCGTCGAACAGATCTCCCAGGATCACCACCTGCTTCACCTCGTTTCCCGATTCAATGAAGTCGAGCAGGTCAAGCAATGCTGTATTGTTGTCGCCAAACCAGCAGTATTTCAGGGTATTTGCCCTGGCATCACCCAGGTGGATATCGCTGATTACAGCAACCGCGGTTCTTGGCACAGAATCCTTGGGAACAATACCCACCGACATGTCGGGATGTACAGCAACGGTTCTCAACTCCAGTTTTTTATCCGCCTGGAAATGTTTGCCGGATGCGGTAGTAACACCGGTGCTGACGGTCAAAAAATACTGCCATCCATCCTTCAGTGCAAAACCAGGATCAAAAACCACCATCACTTTCCGGCCGAAAACCTGTATCTCTATGAAGCCGTCGAGGGACCCGCTGATGTCAGAGAAATGAACATTTCCCGTCACTGAATTCGAATCCAGCGTTTCATTAAAATCCATCTCAATCGACCGGTCGAAGCTGGATATGGAGTAGTATAGATCATGTTTAAGCTTTAACTTGGGCAATGTCACCTCCATGTTGGTTGAGGTATACTCCTGTTCTGCTTTTTTGCAGGAATCCATAACGATTCCGGAGAACAACATGACCAGGATCAGGGGAATAATTTGCTTGGTTCTCATATTTGTAAAGATTAAATTTCCACTAAAGGTACGAAAAATCGTGAATCGTGAATCGTGAATCGTGATTACTGCCCACTGCCAACTGCCTACTGCCTACTGCCAACTGCCAACTGCCTACTGCCAACTGCTCTAGGATTGTCGTCTCAAAATTTATTAATCTTTATTTGGAATGAATTCAAATAATGTACGTACATTTGTCGTTTATTTTCAACAATTTAATCAACAATGAAACAATCCACGATCGTTTTTGGAGTGCTGATCAGTACTTCAATCATCTTATCATCATGCGGAAATATGAAAACAGAAGAACAAAATAAGACCGACATATACGTTTCAAATGAAACAATCAGGCAAACCGAACAGCAGCTGCTTGCGGCCAACGATTCCCTGTATGCTGCACTCAACGCCATGTTTACCGGCAACCTGGAGCCAATGAACGCCCTCTGGTCACATTCAGAAAAAATAACAGATATGGGACCATTCGGTGGCCGTTTGACCGGCTGGAAAGCAGTGAGCGAAGAATTTCAGAAGGAAGCCGCCATGAAGCTGGGAGGTACAATCGCATGCAAAGATGTGCACGTTTTTGCCGGTACCAACCTGGGATACACTGTGTGTATTGAGGAGGGCGAAAACATGAGCGCCGATGGCAAACCCGTCAAAGTGAGCCACCGGGCTACAAATGTCTTCCACCTTGAAAACGGACAGTGGAAACTGGTTCACCATCAGACCGACCTGTCGCCACAGTTAGAAGCAGCGATTGCAGGGAGGTAGGACGAGGACAAGGTTCAAGTCATCCAGAATCCAGAATCCAGTTATCCAGTCATAATTGTCATTGCGAGAAGCTGAAACTGCGAGGAAAACGAAGCAGGAAGCGACGCGGCAACAGTTATCCAGTATTTCTGCCCACTAAAAAAAGCCACCCCAAAAAGGAGCGGCTTTAGTTAAGCGGGGGATATATATGGGGTTATAGAGAGTCTCTGAAGTCAGCAGTTGCTGGTACGATGGGGATGAATCTTTTATTTAAGCTATTCGGTGAAACTTCATCATCAAAATCAGCCTGAGTCGGCAAACTGGGCGAAAAGCTGTTGGCTGTCAGTTCAACCTCAATTCCATTATCAAATTCCGCTTCCATAGGCACCACTGGAAACAGACTCATTGTGAAATCAAACTCGGTGAACTCCATAAAGGGAGCTTCCAGGGGCACCTTGGGGCTTAATACGGGGCATTCAGGGCAAAACAGGCTGTTTGGTTCGCTTGGGGTGACGACATCTCCGATATTGCTGGCAATAAGGCCGGAGAGTTGAATGCCGAAAGCTATCACGAAAGTCAGTATCGCCTTCACTGTTATATTGGTTATTGTGTTTTTCATTGTATTTATTGTTTGGGTAATTAGACTGTTGTGATGCAAATATGTTACATTAATGGGTATTTATTTAGCCCTATTTGGCGAACAGGGGATGTGAGTGGATGAATGGCCGATTTTGGCGGATGGATGGAAGAAGGAAGAAGATGGCCTACTTCTCCAGGGTACTCGGGAGTATTTGCTACGACACAGCGGTAGGTTATCACTTGGGCGATGTGGCGCATACAGCCAAACGTCCCCGTTAGGACCGACGAAGCAATCTCGGAATGAAAAATGAAAGGACTGAATGTAATATTGTTTGAAAAAATGTGTATCTTTGTAATTACAATGTAATTATAAATAGCGAACGGATGCAGGTATCGGTGATTGACATCGGAAATTCAAAAGGGATCAGGTTGACAAAAAACCTTTTAGCAAAATATGACATCAAAGACAAAGTCGAGTTGATCCTGGAGAAAGGCCGGATAATTTTAAAACCTGTCGCAAAGCCTCGGCAAGACTGGGAAAAATCATTTCAGCAGATGCATGAAAATGGCGATGACAGGCTTCTGATTGACGACTTCTTTGAGGACGAAAATCTTGAGGAATGGAAATAAAGCAATACCGGATTGTTATCGTTAACCTTGATCCCACCGTGGGAAGTGAAATCAAAAAGACGCGGCCCTGTCTGGTCATTTCACCCGATGAGATGAATAAACATCTAAGGACCATCACCATAGCTCCAATTACGTCGAAGTCAAAGAATTACATGACCCGGGTTAAATTTGAACTCGACGGAAATAATAACTGGATTGTTTTGGATCAGATCCGAACGATTGATCTAACCCGGATTATTAAAGGAATCGGCGACCTGGACAGCAAGGAGATCAGGAAAGTAAAAGCCATTATTAAAGAGATGTTTGTTGACTGATTCTTTCACATTTCGGAAGCCATATATCCTTCTTGTCCTGGCAGCGGTTGTCGCCACCGATCCCTCTGTCATCAGCACACGTTCATTCCTCCTCCGGGTGGTCACGGAAGAGGGTGATGAAAACGGACGCACGAAGGTCGATACGGTTCATGGGAGGCACGTTAGTGTTGGCGAGGATGTTGACATGGATCGGTTTGATGAGATTTTCCTGGAGGTTTTGAATCGTGAATAGCGTGAATCGTGAAAAGTGATGCCGGATGCCAGATTAGCGAGAAGCGAAAGGCGAGAAGCGAGAAGGTTGCTTCGTCGTCCGGGATACCCGGGACTCCTCGCAATGACAAATTAAGGAATGGTGGTTATTAGTTCTTTAATGGTGTTTGGTGTGGCAATGATCTCTTTTGTTTTGGCATTGAGGAGGACCATGATGGGGGTGGCGAGGACATAGTAGTCGTATGCTACTTTGCTGTTGATCCCTTCGGATGCCCGGAGGTGTTTCCAACCGGTCAGTTGTGGTATCTTGCGCTCCCAGGCAGCTATTTCTGTTTCGGTTTCATCCAGGCTGATGGCCACAACCGAAATTTTCTGTTGGAGATCCGGTTGCTGAAGTAACGGGTAGAGATTTTCGGCCATCTCAACACAGTGGTTGCAGTCAGCCGACCAGAAGAGGAGAAGGATATAGTTATTGTTTGTTTCGAAACTGTTCAGCTCAAACAGGTTGCCATCCTGGTCGTTCAGTGTAATATCGGGTGCCTGGCTTCCCGGAACCAATTGCTCCATCCCCTCCAGTCTTCGGGCAATCTCCTGTCGTTTTGATGTGAGGCATGTTGGATCATCCAGGTATGGCTGCAGGATCTTCATCCCTGCATCGATGCCGTTGGTTTCGAATCCCCGGTAAAAATAGTCCACCATCCAGCCATAGACCAGGGGATCGCCCTTCCGGGCTTTCTCAATGGCCCTCTTTCCGGCAAGGGGAAATAGTGAATCGCGAAGGGCAACGGTGGTGGCCATCCCGCCATAGAGGTTTACATAGCTGTCCATCCATTTGTTGAGATCGGAGGTCTTGATGATCATTGGGTTTCCAACATCCATACCGTCGAAATAGTGGGCAATCACCCCTTCGATCCGTTTGGTTTCGCTGCCTTCCCAGGGGATCCCGGGTACATACTGAAAGCTATAGAGGCAACTTACAAAGAGAGATGAATCCTGATCTGACCTCGTTTTAAGCCATAGGTTGTAGGATGTACGTCTCTGTTCATATTCCTTGATCCCTTGTTGATAGAATAGTGACTCTGTTTCATCATAGTTCATCAGGAAGTTCTGAAGCAGTCCCAGTTTTTCTTTTCGACCGGCATTCTCTTTCGAGAACCTGATAAAAGCAGCGTTTTCCCACTCGTTCGGTTGAAACCAGGTACTGTCGGCATTGTTGCAAGCCTTCGGATTGACCCACAGTTCCAGGTCCTGGTCGTTGATGAACAGGTATTTCTCCGATGGGTAGGGCGTACTGGTCGCCTTCTCCCGGTAATCGAACCGTAGCACAAACTCACCCGGCAGTTTTTCTCCGGGCACAGACAATCTGACTGTTTCCCCGTTTTTCACTGCCGGTACCTCTGCTATGGGTTTAAAGGTCCGGGAACCCGTAAGCCCCAGCAGGCTGGTTTTGCTGTCGTATACACCCCGCAGGTGGATGGTAATCGTCACATCACGGGGTTGTGCAAATAGAGATACAGGCGATGAATGACAAAGCAACAGGGTGAGGACAAGAAGGTTACGAATGTTTTTAGTGTACATGGCAATTGTTCTGGTCGTCATTCGCTGAAGTGGTGGAGAGTAAAATTATAAAATTTAACTCATGTAGCACGTGAACTGCCTACTGCCCACTGCAAACTGCCCACTGCCCACTGCCTACTGCCTACTGCCTACTGCCTACTGAAATTTCATAATGGTAATCGTCAGCTCTGTGATTTTGGCAGGAGGAAAGAGCGAGCTCTGGTCACACACATCATCGTTTGCGAAGCCATAGCATTTGTTGTTCACACTTACTTTATGCATTATCTTGGAGAACCAGTTGGTTGTGGGATCCTTGTAAAATTTGGCGGTATCGCAGGCATTGTTCGCATCGTAGTTGTAAAGTACTGTACGGTTAAGGGCTGCGGCAACCAGTGGAATAATTTTCTGGTCGGGAAGCGGACCTCCGGGATTCAATGTCCCTTTGCAACCGAAGACATCCATGGTGGGGGGCTTGTTTATTGTGACGGTCTTGTTGTTGAAGTCCGCACTCGGAGACTTCACGCGGAACACAAGCTGGTTGCCGGAGTTGACTACCCCGGCAGCTCTCCAGTTAGCCGGAATTTCACCTTTAAGAACGAGTGAGTCGTTGCCTTTGTATTTGTTCCAAACCGAATCGATGTAGCTGTCGAAGTAGTGCTGGTTGAAATCCTGGGGAGGAACCAGGGCTGGGGCTACGATCCGGTAATCTCCCTGGATCAGCTCATGAAAAGCGACCGGTGCCACATTCTTGAAATAACTGAATACATCCTTGCGTGAAGCGGAGGTGCCGATGTGGTAAGTGGTTCCGTTCACCGTAGCCGTGAGTGTATAGGGGATGCCGAAAAAGTCGACGGCTGTTGTGTTCATCCACAGCTTTTGGTCGGTGTAGGAGAATTCTACTTTGTCGAAGATGATCTCGTAATTGGGGTCGTTGGTGAAGTAAAAGCTGGGTTCGGAGTAGTTGGCGTGTGGATTAGCCGAAGTAATCTTCATCCACAGGGGGCTGTTTACCGAAAATCGGATCCGTGCTCCATAAAGGTTATCCTTTAGCTTGATGACCGGGTTGCTTGCAAGACTTCGGGCATAGTGGGTGTATTTTGTCCCATCGTGAAGTACCGTGTTGTCGGCCATGCTTACAGGGATTATCGTATTGTTCCCGTCCACCCAAACGGTGTTTGTATCTTTGCCATGGGTCTGTCCCATGCAGGAGAAGAAGATGACAGAGTCGGGCAGGCCGGAATTGTTTACGATAGTGATTACCAGCCCCTCAGGGTCTCCAAGTAAGGGAGGGTTGGCAGGTTCAGTCGGATCTTTTTTCTTGCATCCGCTTATCAGCAGGGCAACGGCGAAAAGCAGCAGGAAAATTTTATATGGATTCATGGTTGTTGTTGTTTTTTTGCAAAGATACATCTTATTTAGATCAATTATACGTAATGAATAGGAATTAGTAACTTTTAATTCAGGATTCAGGATGTGCCTGTAAAACCCGAAAGCAAACCTGCCCACTGCCAACTGCCCACTGCCAACTGCCTACTGTAAACCGGGGTGATCAATACCGTTGGCTTGCAACCTGTTTGCCAGCCGCCTGCACAGATCCTCAATATCATTCTTCCTGGCCAGAACATCAATCCACCGCTTTGGTATCTGGTCATACCCGTATAATAATCCCGCCAGGCCTCCGGTGACGGCGGAAGTAGTGTCTGTGTCGCCACCAAGGTTGACTGCTTTCAGGACGGCCGCCGAATAAGAATCAGTTGTCATCAGGCACCAGGTGGATGCTTCCAGTGTTTCAACCACATACCCGCTGCTCCCGATTTCCTCTTCATTGAATGCAAAGATGTCGTCAGTCAACAGCTTGTCAAATGGTTCAAAGGCTTCCGGATTGATGCCAAGACTGTCAAGGTTGCCAATAAACTCCCTCCTGAGGGTTTTGTAAACCTCGAGTTTATCTGAAGGATGGATCAGGAGCCGTGCAAACTCCAGGTAATAGAAGCACGCGATAACGGAACGAATATGCGAGTGGGTGATGGATGATACCAGGCGTGTCAGCTCAAATCTCTCGTTCAGCGGCATGTCTTTGATGTGGAAAAGCAGCGGCAGGATCCGCATCAACGACCCGTTTCCGTTCGAGTCCTCCGTACTGCCGCCGGCCAGTTCCGGCTTGATCCCGCGTTTCAGGCGGTTGATCGACCTGTTTGTGGTGATGCCGATATCAAAAACACTCCCGCGCGGTGTCCAGTACGATTTGTCCTTCCATTTCACAAATTTTCGGGCAATCCTGCCCATATCAAAGTCCTCTGTCAGCGCCTCGGCAAGGCAGAAAGAAAGGGAGCTGTCGTCAGACCAGGTGCCTGCAGGAAGATTGTACATGCCATATCCGCTCATGTCCGTAACAGGGTTGCGTTTCAGTGCTTCCCGATTCATGAACTCAACCGGAACGCCAAGTGCATCACCCACGGCAAGGCCGAAGAGAGCCGATCGGATCTGGTTCAGGCTGATTGTATGGGATGGCTCCATATACACGTCACTGTATTCTTCCATTGGTTTGCTTGAATTTTTATTTTTTGGTCCCTGAAGCCGCATCCTATTTCTTCCTCCACCCCGCTTCCGACTTGTACTTGGTTACATAGATTTTTTGGGCCAGACCAGTCAGCGGAATCAGAAAGATCCATGCGTAGGACAGTAAGATTGTAAAGAGGAGTTTTCGGGACATGGTGTGTAAAAGTAGTGAAAATGATTATCCGGCATTCCTAAACCTCTCAAATCGTATCTCCAGGCGTTCTTTACCTGGCCAGTCTTTTTTTCTTGAAGGAAGGATAATGATTTGGTTGTTCAGTTCCTGGATGCCGTGTTTGAGCATGGGGCCATCGATCTCTTCAAGGATATCTGTCCTAATCTTGATTTCATAATCAGGATTGATGCCGAGGATATTTTGGTCAAAAGCTGCATGGTGGATCTTGCAAAGGGACAGGCCATTTTGCACAATCGGATCTCCCATCTCTTCAGTATCTCCAATGATATGGGCTGCATCAAGAAGTTCAGGGTGTTTCAAACTGCATAGGGTACATTGGTGATGGTAGGCAGTTAATACCCTTTCCCTGAAGAACTGCTGATGGAGGCGGACTTTGGCACTGGTTGTTGCGTATGTCCTTCTGAAGCGGGTTTCATCTGTTTCTTCCCATGATTCCGATGATTCAACGGTTCTCATTTGATCAACCTGAACCGTAAACAAGAGTTTGGATGGATCATCATGGATGATGTACACGGGAAACGACACAAAATACCGACCTTTAGCCACCCCACTAAAATAGATCAAAGGAATCCCTTGGTGCATGACCTCTCTCAGGCCAGCATTATCCGGATGGTGGATGTCTGCAACAGTTCCTCGATAACTATAGGTCAGCAATCCCTCCTTTGTAAATGAATCTGCATAAGGGCCTTCGAATTTTGTAATGATCGACAATGGCAATTCCATCATCTTTGGTTTCCAAATCCCTTTGGCCCCAACCAGATGGGCTTTTTCTCCATTGAAATCGAAGCCTTTAGTTAATAAAGACCAGGATAACACTTCTCCGTGTATACTGATTTGATCTCTGAGCCAGTTGAATGCAGCGAGGCGGATTTGGGAGTCCATGGTCTGTTCGTTTCAATGCAATGAAGTAAACATTTTTAATTGTAGTTGGCAGAGATTAGTCATCTATCCTTCAGGTGTTTGAAATTCACGTACAAGTTATGAACTTTTCTTTGTTTAGGGAGAATTTTATTCAAATGTATACGAGATGTAATTTTTCCTTATCTTAGAAAGATTAAAACCGATTAGATTCCCATCAATATGAGCTTCGCTGATCTACTGAATGAGATTTCAAATCCTGATTGTGTAACAGGATGCAATAAAGAGAAAAGGAAAGAGATTGCTGAAAATGATCTTTGCTCGAAAGTGAATTCCGCTATTGATCAGCTTTCGGTTCGTTGTGTTGGGGAACATGCCGTCCAGAAAATTCATTTTCTGATTCAATACTTTGGCATTTTTGCCACTGGAATGCATACTAAATGGAATAACAAAATCAACTATATTGAGATCTGCAGTGGCCCGGGAAGATGTATAAATCGAAAAACTGGCGATGAATTCAATGGTACGGCATTGGCAATTCTGGAGCATCCCTCCTTTAAATACTTGAATAAGGCTCTGTTTTTTGATGCTGATACATCGGTAATCAGTGCTTTAACAGAAAGGATAAATTCAAGAAACATCAGCAATGCTTTCGTTCATTATGGTGATTACAATAATGATACTGATATTTGCAGAAAACTAGTTGAAGAGATTTCAAAAGATAGCTTAAACCTCATCTTTATCGATCCGACAGATTGTAGTGTTCCATTTCAATTAATCAAGTCACTGAAAGAAGTCATTCCGAATATGGACCTGATAATAAATGTCGCCTCGGGCACAGATTTTAACCGGAACATCGGAAGTGCTTTAATGGATCAGGTCAAATACAAAAATAGTATTGCAAAATATGCCCAATTTCTTGATGGAATGGATTTTTTCGAAAACCCTGATAACCTTGTAAAAGCTCAGCAAGGTAAGTACATGGAACTGAGAAATCTTTTCCGTGAGTACTACAGGATTAATCTTTTGAAAATTGGGTATCGATTTTTCAAATTCAATTCTGTAGCGAACTTCTATGATTTGCTTTTTGCTACTTCTCATGAGAGAGGAATTGATTTTTGGGAAAAAGCAACACGTATTCGTTTTGATGGTCAACGAAAATTATTTTAACCATGGCAGAGACAAAAATCGAATGGACTGAACTGACCTGGAATCCGTCGACAGGCTGCACCAAGATATCTTCCGGGTGTCGAAATTGCTACGCTGAGAAGATGACAGGGCGGTTACGAGCAATGGGCATTGATAAATACCGGGATGGATTTGCCCTTCGCCAACATGAGTCGGAACTCTTCCGGCCTTTTCATTGGAAACAACCCAAAATGGTCTTTGCTAATTCCATGAGCGACCTGTTTCATGAAGAGATGCCATTGGAATTCATTCAACGGGTATTTCAGGTAATGAACGATTGTCCGCAACATGTTTTTCAGGTTCTGACCAAACGATCAGATATTTTGAGACAATACTCTCCCTTGTTGAACTGGAGCCCCAATATCTGGATGGGGGTTACGGTGGAACATTCCTCCTATTTTCACAGAATTCAGGATTTGCGAATGACCGGTGCATTTATCAAATTCCTCTCACTAGAACCATTGCTGTCGGTACTACCCGATATGGACCTGCTTGATATCGATTGGGTGATCGTTGGCGGAGAAAGCGGATCCAAAGCTCGGCCAATACAGCAGGAATGGGTGGTGGATATCCGAAATCAATGCAAGGAAGCAGGGGTTTCTTTCTTTTTCAAGCAGTGGGGTGGGAGAAACAAGAAAGCTGCGGGATGCTTACTGGAAGGAAAAGTGCACAAGGAAATGCCCTATCAGGCAGCATCATTTCAGTTAAATCAGTAGATCAAACTTATTTCTTCCTCCACCCCGCTTCCGACTTATATTTCGTGTACCAGATGATCCAGTTGGCATCGGTTTTATATTGTGTATACCAGATCTTGATATCGGCATCGGATTTGTACTTGGTAAAGCACCAGATGCCTTTGAATCCTTTTGCATCTGATTTATAGGTGGTTTCATAAACAATAAGATCAGCTTCCGACTTGTATTTGGTGATGTAAACAATCACATCCGCTTCCGACTTGTACTTGGTAACATACACTTGCTGGGCCAGGCCAGAGAAAGAAATTATCAATAAAAAGATGAAAGTGGCAAACAGGGATTTCATATCAACGGTTCTTAGGTGTAAAGTTAGCTATTTCGATCTACCCGGTTGTACAATTTCATCTTCTGCCCCGAAACCACATGCTCCAGGTGCATCTCATCAAGGATGATCCCGTTACCGATATCGGCGATCCGTTGCTTTACCACCTTGTAATGGAACAATTCCATCAGGCGATAAAATCCGGGGATGCCCAGCCCATCGAAAGCAGTCTCAATGGTCATGCCCCGGTACCCGACTACCTGTTTGCACCCGGTTTTTAACAACTCATCTGCCTTTTTTGTCATCCTGATCCTGGGCTGGTTGAAGGCATCGTAATGCCTGTATTTTTTATATCCAGCCTTGAGATACCGTTTGGCCTTTACACGGATGTACTCATAGAAATTATCAACAATCAATTGTTCTGTTGCTTCACTGTTTTTCATGGTTGTTCTGTTTTTGTTTATGAAACTGAAATCCGATCCTGCTGTATTGCTGCCTCTCCATGACCTCGTCGGTACACAGGGCCATGATTTCATCCATGGAGGGCATATCGCCATGCAAAACGCGGTTCATCAGGCACTTTCGGACAACATTGTCGATTTGCCCACCCGACAACTGGTAATGTTGAGCCAACATGGAAGCATCCTTCCTTTTAAGCCCTTTTATCTTACTCCTCCAAATACTGGCCATTATCTCCGGTGTCGGAATCTCAAAAAGTATCTTATAAAGAAACCTTCTCTCAAAAGCTTTATCAAGGTTTTGTGTCAGGTTCGTAGTTGCGACAAGAATCCCCTTCAAATCCTCCATCTCCTGCAAAATGATGTTCTGGATCGCATTCTCCGTTTGATCCACAGAGGAGTTACCAATCTGCTTCCGTGAGCTGAAGATGGCATCCGCCTCATTAAACAGCAGGATCGGAGCTACCTTTGAATTTTCCACCAGCTTGCGGTAGTTGTCAAATATTCCCTTGATCAGTTTCTCCGACTGCCCGAACCACATGCTCTTGGTCTCGCTGATGATCACCTGTTTTACATTCCGGCCTGTCCTGCGTGCCAGCTGGTAAGCCGACTCTGTCTTTCCCGTCCCCGGAGGCCCGTAGAGAAGTACTGCCACTCCCTCCTTCATCCCAGCTTGTCTCATTCGTGCCGACAACCTGGCGTGGTTGGATGGCATCAGAGTACTCGTCAGAAACTTCAGCTTCTCCTCCTCCTCACGACTGAAATACAACCTCTTTGGCACAATCTCAGAAGCAGGGATCAACCCCATCTTGCTCTTCTCCTTCTTCTGCGTAAAGACCTTCCTGTCCTCCTGCAGAAAGAAATTGATCCCATACTCAGTGAGGCATACACTGCGGTCGGTTCTGAAAAAACCGTCTTCCAGTTCAACCATATCCTTTCGGACAAGGATGTTATCGCTTTCTATAAGCTCTTTTCTAACGGTGATTTGATCCCGCAAATCAGGCAGAATCGTTTTCAGCATCTCACCGAGGTCCACTGCGGTATTGTCTGTTATAAAGGAATAACACATATACAGGTAGATGGCCACATTGGAATCTCCCAGATCCATCAAGCTGAGTTCTCTGATCCATTCCTGATGACGGTTCTCTTCCATCAGCCTGTTGATCTCACCATTCATTTCATCAAATGTTGACTTTCCGTTCTCTTTTTCATCAATAAGCTCTTTCACGGCTTCGAGAAAACCATACCTGTCGAGTTTCTCGCTCTTCCTGGCAGTGAATTTTTCGTTCTTCAGGATCGCGTCAAT
Organism: uncultured Bacteroidota bacterium; assembly: GCA_937900965.1. GTDB lineage: Bacteria > Bacteroidota > Bacteroidia > Bacteroidales > FEN-979 > QYOJ01. The sequence goes on from CALCGJ010000292.1 coordinate 26,016, forward strand.
CAAGTCCTTGTTAACAATATACTGGATCTGCTGGAGGTTGATACTCCGCCTTCCACGAGCACTTCTCCCTACATAATCTCGCCTTAGGATCCTTGAAATACAAAGAGCCTCAAAATCTGTAATGTATTTCATCACTTTGATTGGCGGACATTCGAGGTAACTGGATATATCATCCACATCCACCGAAACCCTTTTAAAGTTGAGGTTGCAGACAACAGAGAAGAGAATGGCCTGAATTTCGCTGCATTCGAGATACTCTGCTACGATTCTTGCTGCAGGTGCACACCGTTTCATGAATGCAATCCCCAGTTTTGAATCGTCTGCCTGCGTAGCGATCTTCTCAATGCTGTTTAATACGTGATTTGTGGTTTCTGTTTTTGGGCTCTTGGTTTCCATCTCTTTATTTGTTTTGCTGCAAAAGTGAGAAAGAGGAATGCAGTGAATCTGCGATGTGAGATAATTTAGAAAATAATTTAAGAAAACCGTGAATGACGTGAATATCGTGAATGACGTGAATGACGTGAAAATATCTTTGTATCTTTAATTCGTCAATTGTAAATCTAAAATTGTCAATGCAATCGTTAATCTTTAATCGTACATCGTAAATCAAGTATATGCCTTTAAACAAAGAAGCACTTATCCGTTACCGTGTCATCAACCGTTGCTTAGTGGATTCGCAGTATGTATCGAAAGCAAAGCTGATCAGGGAGTGTGAGGAGGCGTTGGATATTGCACCCCTTGGCGAGCGTACCATCGACCAGGACCTGCACGATATGCGGGAGGACAGCCGCCTGGGGTTTTATGCACCAATCAAGCACAGCCGGGAGAAGAACGGGTATTACTATGAAGATTCAGACTACTCTATTGACAATATCCCCCTGAATGAAGAAGAGTTGGAATCTTTATCATTTGCCTCCACAGTGCTGGAGCAGTACAAGCATATAGAGCTATTTACCACTTTTACAGGTGCAGTGCAAAAGATCGTAGATGCTGTGAACATAAGACGTATCCTGAATACAGAATCCTCTTACCCCTTTATCCAGTTTGAGAGTGCTCCCGAGATGAATGGAAGTGAGTACCTGAAGGAGATCATTGAGGCAATCCGGGACAAACGAGTTTTGGAGATCAACCACAAGCGCTTCGACTCCCCAAAAGGGTATCTCCATATCGTTCACCCTTACCTGCTGAAAGAGTACCGCCACCGATGGTACCTGATCGGACTGAATGACGACATTAAACAGATCCGTACGTACGGTCTGGACAGGATTCTGGAGGTTACACCCAGTAATTCCATCGACTACCATGATGCCGGATTCGACCCCGAAGAATATTTCAAATCCACAATCGGCATCAGCGGAACCTATTTAGAGCCAGAAGAGATCATTCTCAAGTTTACTAAGTTCCAGTCAAAGTACGTCATCACCCAGCCTATTCATGAGAGCCAGGAGATTATTAAAGAGACAGAGAACCATGTACTGGTTAAGCTGTATGTTAGCCCTTCGTATGAGCTTATATCCCGAATCCTGGGGTGGGGAGTGGAGGTGGAAGTAATTGAACCTGATGGATTGAGGGCAAAAGTAAAATCAATCATTGAAGAAATGGGGAACCTATATTGAACAAGACGATTTGACAATAGGAATGATTAATTTGGTTGTTCGCTGATACACTGCATTATACTCTATTACTTTTGCCCTATTTCATTAATATTTCCTGAATATGAATATCCCAACCATCTCAAAATCCTCTTTTATCCGGGGAAGTAAATGCCCAAAATCATTGTGGCTTCATTTTAATCAGCCTAACGAGCGTGATGAGATCAGCAAATCACAACAGCAAATCTTTGATACTGGCCATTCGGTTGGATCATTGGCACAGCAGCGATATCCAGGAGGCATTGATGCCAGCCGGGGAGAGCCGTGGAAAATCCAAGAGGCTGTTGCTTACACCCAAGAACTTATCCGGAATGGACAAGAGGTCATTTATGAGGCAGCGTTTTTAGCCCCTGGTCCCACCCCTATATCCGAGTTTGTTTCTGCCGAGTACTCGGGATCGCAAGGGGACTTGCTTTGCTATATGGATATTCTTGTGAAGGAAAAGGATGGGTGGGTGGCTTATGAGGTGA
>CALCGJ010000293.1 GCA_937900965.1 uncultured Bacteroidota bacterium
GAGATCATGGAAAAAGCTGAGGTCGACTCTTCCAATTTGTCAGAAACTCTCGATATCGTAGATGCATTGATCGAGTTCGGGGTAATTGAAGTTCAACATGAAATCTAAACAAATAGAATCATGGAAAAATCGGGCGGCAGCTGGATGGGCATCTATGGCACAAGAAAGATGATGAAGACTGTTATATTAGCGGACTAGTGTACAAATGCATAAGCGGACAAGTGGTCCAGTGATCCAGTAATCCTTATCTTTGTGCGAGATTACACTAAACTTCGATCATGGAAGAGAAGAAGAACCTGCATGTCTTGTGGACTACCGGCGAGAAAGATGTCGCCATCCGGATGGTATTTCAGTACCTGATGAACGCTAAAGCGAATGGTTGGTGGGATGAGATCAACCTGGTCATCTGGGGCCCCTCTGCAAAACTATCCGCCGAAGATGCAGAGATCCAGGAGGAGATTCAGATGTGCCTCGACAGTGGCATTACCGTACAGGCTTGCAAGGCTTGCTCCGACTCTTATGGCGTTACAAAACAGATCATGCGGCTCGGGGTTAATGTCAGGATGATGGGGGAATCGTTTACAGAGTACCTGCAGGGACCTGATACCGTGGTTACATTCTAGTAGGGGCGGGTTTGGAACCCGCCCCTACACTACTGCTCTAACCAATCCATATACCCCTCAATATCCAGCCCTTTCCCGGTGAAACGTTCGAGTTTCTCCTGCCAGTGATAGTACTCGCCATCGTTGTAGAAGTACTCCTGCATCAGTGCGGCGGTCTCCATGTTAAACAGGTAATCAGAGCCGAGCCTCTTCTCCAGCTCATGATGGATCTGCCACTGGATGATCTCTGCAAAGAGATAGTTGTGGTTGTAGATGGGGTATGAGACATACATAGAGTTCGCGAGGTTGTGCGGGCGTGAAGAGAGCTCATCGACGAGTAAATAACGCTTCAGAAGTTTGGTCCGTAGGGAATCCACATCCAGATTAGGGTTGTTGAATATCTCCCTCTCCAGCCCAACATTGTAAAGCCAGAAGCGGATATTGACAGGAGAGTATTTTTTGTAGTCTTTAATCTTCCCTGCAATCTCTTCATCAGTGAGATCTGTATACTTTTTCATCCACTCCGGATTCATCAGGATTCCTGCAGTCCACTCAGCCAAACCCTCGGCCATGATAGGCGTGGTTCCTCCTGCCACCCACTCATACCCTTTGAGCACAGGATATGGGATCCGGGTGTAAACACATTCAAGGCCGTGGCCTACCTCATGAAAAACAGTAGAAATACCAACACCCGGATTTACAACAAGCTTAAAATTATCAGGAATCCTTACAGCAATTCCCTGTCCGCCCATCCCGGGCGGGAGCATCATCTCCCGATGCATAATAGGTAGCTCTTCATACTTCATTCCCAATCCATTCAGGGTAGACGAGAGGATTTCCTGGCGCTCCTCTTTCGGAGGTTCCGGCGGACCACATCTGAAAAAGTTGAAGTAGATCCTGAACACATCCTGGATGGCTACTTCATCCAGATCATTCTCCTCTTTCATCTCTTCGATCATCTCAGTGTATGGATGGATCGTGAGAGAGTCAATCAATTCAAGCCAGGATTGGATGGCCTCCGGCCGGATTCCATTAACCATAAGAACCAGTTCGGCATATCCGGGGAATCCTAATGTCTGAGCTCCCACGTTACGCATGGAAAGCAACCTGATGGCCATATCCTCAAGCTGCCGGGAAGAGGGTTTCCCTTTCACGGTATCATCAGCAACCAGCCACTTTTCAATTTCCGATCGCAGATCGCGGATTTCCGGCACATTGTTTACCCTGGATGCAGCCAGGATATTATTCCATTGAAAGAGCCGGCGAAAGAGAATCGAGTCGGTGATCTCATCCTCCTTTGGCATCCAGGAGCCTACAAGTGCCTCCATACTGTCTTTCTGCACATATATTTCTGCCTTCAACTCTTCCAGGATGGCAGCATCTTCCAGCACGCCGGAGTAGTAGTCATAATAGGCATCTCCCAGCGCCACAGAATAATCTTCGAAAAGGATATCCTGACGTTCCAGAAAGCTCCGGACCTGATCTGCATTAACATACCACTCTGATTGCTGAGCCTTGAGGCTCCAGGACAAGCCGGTAATTATGATTACGAAAAAAAGAAATCTTTTCATGAGATGTATGAGTTATGTGTTCAACTCCTACAAATATGGAGAGAAATTTGAAGGAAAAAAAATGGGACCTGGCTCTGAAGCAGATTGACTGCCAGAAACAAAAAGAGAATTAACAGGAAAGCCGAACGGAAAGATCTCGTTTTCATGGGGATGGTTTTATTGGTTTACACAAGAATAAAACAAATCAACTCACAAACTCACAAACTCACAAACTCGCCAGTTCACCATTTCACCATTTCACCATCTATAATTTCTGCCGAAACATGTGCTTATTGTCCCCCTCCCCGGGGATATCATAGAGGTAGAAGAGGAAGTTGTTATGAACTTTTATCTTCTGTGGAAACATATGCATGGTACTGGCAATCCGCTTCAGGTCTCCATTGTTCAGGTCGATCCGGTAGAGAGTCATCCTTCCGTTTTTCAGAAATGAGGTATATGCCTTCCTGTCGGCATCATCGATGTAGATCTCGGTTGTCCATCGGCCATCATGGGTATTCTCCACCTGCATCTTGAGTTTTGACGTAAATTCGCCGGCAAGGGTATAGAGTTCGAGGGTGTAATCGGCTGTATTGAATACACAGAGGATATCGTCAATCTTATGCAGTGTGGAGGTGTTGGGTTTGTAGAGTATCTTTTTTACCCAGGCATACTCCTGAAAGGCATCACGGCTATCCGGAATATGCGACATCATCATCACGGCATTGTCGTCGGGATTCAGTCTTAACATTTTTAACCTCTTTTCGTCGTTGGCGTTTGCCAGGTGCTGACGCTCATTGGTTTTGCGGTTAATGGTATAGAACTCTACACCTAACTGGTTTCGGTTTGACTTTCGGAAAAACAAGAGATCAGCTGCAGAAGCTACGCAATCGGAGAGTGTTTTTCTAAATCGTTCGATCCCTGCAGGATATATAAGGCGCAGGATTGAACTGTCACGAAATACCTGGTAGGCTGTGTCATGACTTAAGACGTGGATATGGCCCAGGCAGTCATGGAATAACTCACTGGGACGAAAAGGAAGGGAACCGGAACAGGATGCGGTATCGCCCAGGATTGAAAGACAAAGCAATTCAGCTTCGGAGCGCGTGAACCGGTAAATCAACATGTATACATGATTGCTATCCACTTCATAGTCGAGAACCGAATACTGGGTATCCTTAAAAAAAAGCTCCGGTTCATTGACCGCCTTAATCTCGACCTCCTGGAGCATCTGAGCCTGCAATTTCAACATCACAGTGATGGAGGCTGAGGTATTATCGAGCCAGATCCGCTGGGTCTCGTAACCCAGGTGAGAAACAGTCATGTAAACAGGAATGGTGTCGATAAAAAAAGAGAACTCTCCTCTCCTGTTTGTGCTACTTCCCAGGTTGGTTCCGGTGAAGGTGATGTTTGCCGAGGAGATCGGAGCCCGGGTCACCCGGTCAACCACCTTTCCAAAGAAATACCTGTTCTGCTTCTGGGCAACGGTGAAGATGCCCGGCAGGAATAGGAGAAGCAAGGCGAAGATTACCTTTGCCCTGGTCCTCTTTAACAGAGGATGTATTGCAACCAGCAGGAGGTTTGTTCTGATACTATTAATATTTTCGTCTTCTTCTGTGGGTTATTGTCCTTGTAATCCAGCGAATCAGGATTACAATTGGGGCCAGGATCACAACTATAATGAACAGCCACCTCAGGAATATCATGAAATCAAAGGGCAAATGGATGAAAACGGTCTCAGGAGGGGCCTCTTTTGCTTCTACCATCGTTTGAAGCCATTGCAATTCAGCCTCTTCCAGAGGGATCTGAAACACCTCCCCGAAAGTCTGGTCTGGAGCAAGGTTCCAGTGAAGCCGGGATGTGTATTCATGAAGTTTATCCATTCCAGACCTATCTGCCAGGTAGCGTGTGAACAGGCAGACCTGGCCATATCCTTTTGAGGCCATCTTCCCGTTTTCCATGCGTACCATAGTCTGCCAGTTCCAGGGGTGTTCCAATGAAGTGGCAGTCACCAACGTTGGCTTTTCCCATATCCAGAGGGTCTCTCCCAGTTTGTCCGCAGCCACCGAGTAATCCTGCAACATGGTGGCACAACCCTCTTCAAACCATTTCGGGTAAAAAAGCACCGAGGGAAGATAGCCATATTTGCGCGTGATGTAGTGATGATACATCTCATGGATCATTGCAGAATAGAGTGACATGTTGCCTTCAATCCGGGATTCATTCAGCACAATCCTGCGCATGATTGACGAACCCATGGCTCTGTTCCATGTAAGATGAAAATATTGCTGGGGAGATTCACATAAAAAAATAGTTACTCCGTTGCTGAACTCATCGTTAACAGTATCTCCTGAGAAGTGCCTGATGGAATCCTGCGTAACAGATGCCAGCCAGAGGACATCCAGGGCCTTCTCAATCCGATCGCCATAAAAATAGACGGTGTTTTTATGGTCAGAAACATTGGAATAGGAGATCAACAGGGAGGGAAATATAATACGCCCGGGCCCTGCAATGAAGAAGTAGATGAGTAACCAGATGAAGAGTATAACGACAACCCTTAGGATCCAGGGATTTCTCCTCTTCCCGGGTTTCTCAATGGTGCTTTTTTGAGTTGGATAGTCCATGCTTTTTTGAAACAATCTCAAAAATAACCTCTTCAGGCAACCAGAGCAAAAGATATCGATGATCTAACACAATCCATCGATAAGCATCTCTGTTTACAACTTCGTTAAGCTTATTTTTCAAGCTTCACCAGGTTCTCAAAGAGTTTCTTCTCTTTCTCGATCTTGTCTGCATTTCCGTATACGCAATAGGCTTTCTGATCCAGGATATCCTTCATCATCTTTGCGTACCCATTGATATCGCCGGCAGTGGTTGACAATATAGCATCACGGTCACTCTGCAGATCTTCCTGCGAAATCTTGGAAAAGTAGTAGCTAACGGCCCGTTCACCTTTCTGGGATGGAGTAAGTGGAGTATCCAGCCCGGCAATAGTTCCGATGATGTATCTTGTCATCGTATTAGTATCCGCTTCAAAGCTGGTCAGGTAATCCGGAATACCGGAATAGTTGTCAAGTGTCTCCTTCAGGTTAGGATCGCGGTAGGAATTAAACGTTGTCATTCCATAAGGTGTGATGACACTCCAGCCACCATAGGCTCCTCCCATCACACGAATTTTTGTTTGCAGGTAATCCGTTGAAAGGATCTGATTCAGGACCCGCATCTTTCCATCCCAGGAGTAGCCGAGGTCTTTGAAATCAGCTCCCTCCACTACATATTGCACTTTGGATGGTGTTAAAAGACCCTCATTCTTTTTCACAGGATCTAATTTCCACTCATGCATTGTAACCTGCTCGTCAGGCAGAGCAGAAATAAACGCGGTCAGACCATCTGCAAATAACGGCATCTGGGCTTTATCGCAGGTTGTTGTCACAATCAGGTTTTGTTTATTGAAAAGGATGGTTGCTACTTTAGCCAAGCGTTCACAAACCTTTTGTGGATTCTCATCAAATTTCTTTGCCAGCTCGGTAACAAACCAGTAATAGTCAAGCCCGCCTGTCTCTTCACGAAACATTCCACGGTTGGACACATAGGAAGCCTGACGGCGGGAAGCAAACCCGTACCCATTCTGTTTCACGTTTGCATCCAGTTGTGCCTGGTGCTTGTCAATAACCGTCTTCAGACGTTCTGTATCACAAAACAGGGTCTTGTTCAGAACCTCTCCTGTCAACTCAAACATCTTATCAACTTTATCCCCCATGGCTTTGGAACTCACCTCAAATTTCGGTATCAGGTTGTTGTCGTCCTGGTTTTCCAGATACGACGGTAACGAAACATTGAACATCCCTGTGTTGATATTGAGTGCCTTGTTCAGGTCGCCATATGTATAGCTCTCCGTATTGAGTAAACTCAGTACATTGGAAAGAAGGGAGGCATAAGGAATCATCTTTTGCGGAAGAGCCCTGAGATCAAACATCAGGTTCATGTAAATTACATTGTTTGTGAACTGATCACAATGCATAACAGGAACACCTTCAACGTTTGTCTCTTCCACACCAAACCATTCAGCTTTGGGATTAATATCAGAGATATCGAGCAACGGAATGGAAGCAAGTGCCTCCGGAGTATCTTCCCGCTCCTGGTATGCAATCAACTCATTTGTTTCAGTTATGAGCTGATCAATCTCCTCTGCTGACAGTGTTTCTTTATACGCTTTCAATGCCTCGGTTGCCTCTGCCATGCTCTCTTTCTCCATGCCGGGCTTTGGTTCCAGCGTTAGTTCGAGGGAGTGCGGATTATTCAGGAAATAGTCTGTGATTACCGACTCCAGGTAGTTCTTCCTGATCCCCCTCTTTAAAGCCGCCAATGGCTTTTCCCACTCAAGGGTCAGGAAAGGATCATCTGCAAAAAACCAGCCGGAGAGTGATTGGAATCCGTATGTCAGCCCTTTCTGTGCATTGTCGCCCTCCCGTAAATAAAACTCTATCCTGTTCAGCACACCCTCTACCTCTTCCTTGTCAACTCCCTCTTCAGCAACTTTCTGCAACATCTTTTCAACGATCTCCATAAACTTTTCAGTATCGCCGGGATTTGCGTTAGTCACGATGATCCGCACCACATTCTGATTGTAACTGTCACAGGAAGCCGAAACATCCTGACCAATTTCTGCTTCCTGCAATGCAAGACGGATGGGCGCCGACTCCTGGTTAACCAGTACGTCGCATAAGATATCGAGACCCCATGCCAGTTTTTGATCCGTATTGTGACCGGCAACAAAACTATAGGTGAGATATGTCTGATCCTCTGTCTTATCTCCCTCCAGAACAGGATAGTACGCAGTTACCTCTTTCATCGATGTAAAGGGTGCCTGATCCGTAATGGTTACCGGATCGGTTCCTTTGTCATAATTCACCAGGTAGGCAGAATCGATGAATGCCAGCTCCTTTTCCAGATCGGCATCCCCGTAAAGTACGATGTAGCTGTTATCAGGATGGTAATAGCGTTTGTGATAGTTCAGGAAAGCTTCATGCGTGAGCGAGGGAATTGCAGGAGGGTATCCGCCAGATTCAAATCCGTACGGGTTATCCGGCATAAGGTTTTTATAGATTTCATAATTCAAAACCCGGGTTGGACTTGAGAACGATCCCTTCATTTCGTTGTAAACAACACCTTTAAATACAACAGGCTCGCCCTTTTCGGTCAGCTCGTAATGCCACCCCTCCTGTTTCAGGATCCGGGGATCGTCGTAGATCAGTGGGTTGAAAACGGCATCCAGGTAGACGTGCATCAGGTTGAAGTAGTCCTTGTCGTTCATACTTGCAACCGGGTACATGGTCATATCCTTGCCTGTAAAAGCATTGATAAATGTATTCAGCGAACCTTTGGATAAAACGTCAAATGGACTCTTTACAGGAAAGTTCTTCGACCCGTTCAATACGGAGTGCTCCATAATGTGGGGAGTCCCTGCATCAGAATCAGGGAAGGTTTTAAACGCAATCCCGAAAGTCTTGTTCGGGTCATCCGAAGCAATCTTCAACAGGCGAGCTCCGCTTTTTTCATGCTGGTAGAGGTAGCAGTCGGCATTCAGCTCCTTAACAAAGCGTTTTTCAATCAGTTTAAATCCGTGCATGTCGTGTTTTTTGCATCCGGTGAGGATAAGAGCCGACAAAATTACACAAACAAACAGAGAAAAAGCCATTACTGGCCATTTCAGGGATCGGGTGATGTTATTCATAAGAAAATGTTGTTTATTGATTCGGGGTTCAAATTACAAGGATTCTCCGTAACCAGAAAGGAAATTCGATAACAGGGGTGATTTTGTCGATTTCCAGACCTTCCAGGTCTTTAAAACCTGGAAGGTCTAAAACCATAAAAAATCCCACCCGCATTTGCACATCTGAATTATTCTTCCGATCTTTGCACTCCATTTTGAAGAACCATATATTTTAAGATTATAGCGATGGCAAGGATTTGTGAAATTACAGGCAAGACATATATGTCGGGGAACAAGGTTTCTCACTCCAACCACAAGACCAAACGGGTATTCAACCCCAACCTGCAAACCAAGAAGTTTTACATCCCGGAGGAGGACCGGTTCATCACTCTGAAGGTATCAACTGAAGGCATCCGGAACATCAATAAAAAAGGTATCTCCGCTTGTCTCAAAGAGGCCCGCGAAAAAGGACTGCTGGCGAAATAGCAGGGACCTCCCGGCAGAACGCCCAGACACTGCTCCAAACATAAGGTTCGGACCGCCATATATAAACCCCAACTGTTACCTTTCGTAGCAGTTTTTTTTTGCCTGGAACACTGGAAATAAAACCAGGCTAATTTCGTTGATAAACCAGTACATTCTCTTAATTTTGCCTGAATGAATCATCGCCTTCATTTTCTGCTCGTTACCGTAGTTGTTGTTTTCAACGGGTTTATAAGCGAAGCACAGGAAATTGGAGACGCAGCCAGCCAGATCCATCCACAAGGCCGACAAGGTGAACAGGTCTGGCATAAGGAGTGGGAACTGGTCCAGTTCACCGGCATTACCATTACTGCAGATAGCCTGGCTGCAGTTCCGTATACAAAGATCATCGTGAAAACGACTCTTGAAGGGACCTCCAGCGATGTAATGGGTTACTTCTCGTTTGTTGCTCATGTCGGCGATACGATCCTGTTCAACGCTATGGGATACAAACCGGCTTCCTTCATTATCCCCGATACAATCCGTAACCAACGCTATTCCCTGATCCAGCTCATGACCGCAGATACAATGACCCTGGCTGCTGCTATTATCTTTCCATGGCCAACGTATGAGGAATTCAAAGAGGCTTTCATCAACATGAAAATCCCTGACGATGACCTGGAGAGAGCCCGGAGAAATCTGTCAGCATCAAAGATCATGATGATGGCTGATCACCTTCCTATGGATGCCCGTATGAACTATAACAACTATATTGAAAACCAGACCAGCAAACTATACTATTTCGGGCAGCAACAACCATTTTCAATATTCAACCCCTTTGCCTGGGCTCAGTTCATAAAAGCCTGGAAGGATGGGAAATTTAAACGCAAAACGTACGACGAATAGATTCAACAATGAATAAACACGTCGCTATCATCCTCTTCTTTTTATTCTTCTCTGTCTGTAGCTCCTCTGCACAGGTAGGAACCATAACCGGTTATGTGACGAATGAAGATGGGGATCCTGTTGAATATGTCAACCTGGCGATGAAAGGGACGACAATTGGTACGACTACCAACAACCGGGGTTATTTCTCGTTGGAGGTTCCGGCAAATAAAGAGGTAGTGATCCTCTTCTCGTTTATCGGATACGAGCGGGATTCTCTTGTAGTGAGCGTTCCTTCCGGCAAAACACATACTGAACAGATCACTCTTAAAGAGACCTCAACCCAACTCAGCACCATCGAGGTGAAGGACGAACAACTGCGTACCAGCACCTTTAACAGGATCGACCCAAAAACTATCACCTTCATCCCTACCATCAATGCCAGTGTGGAGGATATCATCAAAACACTCCCCGGCGTCTCCTCCAGGGATGAGTTAAGCTCTCAATATTCGGTGAGAGGAGGGAATTACGACGAGAACCTGGTGTTTGTCAATGACATCGAAGTATACCGGCCTTTCCTGATCAGATCAGGGCAGCAGGAGGGGATGAGCTTTCTGAACCCCGAGCTGGTTTCCGGCATCCTTTTCTCGGCAGGTGGATTTGATGCAAAATATGGAGACAAACTATCTTCGGTACTGGATATCCGATACAAGAAACCCCAGGCTTTTGCAGGGTCAGTCGACCTCAGCCTCATGGGTGCCAGCGCCCACCTGGAAGGGACCTTTGCAAAAAAACGTTTCTCGTATCTTATCGGGACGAGGTATAAAACGAATACCTACTTCCTGAAAGGGCTGGACACCAAAGGAAATTATAAGCCACGTTACTTCGACATCCAGGGAATGCTTTATTACGATATCTCGAAAAAAGTAGAGCTATCGTTACTGGGATACTATTCCAACAACACGTTCAAACTGATTCCGGAAACCAGGGAGACCAGCTTTGGAACCATTGATGAAGCCTATAAGATCAAAATCTACTTCGATGGAAATGAGGTTGACCGCTACCGGAACTGGCTCACTGGCCTTACGCTGACCTACAGACCTACTGATAAAATGAAGCTTAGGTTTATTTCGAGTGTTTACCAAACCAATGAGAGTGAGACCTACGATATCTCAGGAGAGTACTGGATAGGGAAACTGGAGACCTTTCAGGGGAGTTCCGAATATGGCGACGTGACCCAGATCCTGGGTGTAGGCGCCTATATGGACCATGCCCGTAACTACCTCAAAGGGACTGTGTTTAGCTTCGATCACCGGGGTTCAGTAGAGAAAAGCATCAACCAGGTCAACTGGGGCATCCGGTACCAGTATTCCTACTTTGAGAACCAGATGAACGAATGGGAGCTGCAGGATTCAGCAGGTTATTCCCTCCCCCGGCCTATCGACTCCATTGGATCTCCTAACCCGCTTCATGATCAATTTATACTGAAGGATGTTATTAAAACGAACCAGAACCTCAGTACCAGCCTGGTTTCTGCTTTTGCCCAGAACACCTGGACCTTTAAATTAAGACAGACTGACATCGCCCTTACTGCCGGTGTCAGGGGGATGTGGTACAGTTACAACAACAAGGTAAATATCAATCCACGGCTCAATCTCGCATTCAAACCCCACTGGAAAACAGAGACCACATTCCGAATCTCTGCCGGTTACTATTCACAACCTCCCACATTCAGGGAAATGACCGACCTGCAGGGGAATATTGTTCCCGACCTGAGAGCACAAACCTCAATCCAGATTCTTGCGGGAAGTGATCTCTATTTCAGGGCCTGGGGACGTCCATTCAAATTTGTAACAGAAGCTTATTATAAATACATCAACAACCTTATTCCCTACGAAATTGATAACCTGAACATCCGGTATTATGGAACCAACGATGCACACGGCTATGCTACAGGAATTGATTTTCGTATCAACGGGGAGTTTGTCAAAGGAGCTGAGTCGTGGGTCAGCCTCTCATTTATGAAGACCGAAGAGTTTTTTGAAGGATCATGGATTCCCAGGCCTACTGATCAACGTGTGAATCTCAGTATCTTCTTCCAGGATTATGTTCCGAAACTACCGAGACTGAAAGTGGCTATCACACTCTTTTACGGAACCGGACTTCCTGTTGGGGCACCCGACTCTCCCCGGAAAGATCACACCCTTCGAATCCCTGCCTACAAACGTGTCGACCTCGGTATCTCTTATGCCCTGATCGATGAACGAACACGTTACAAGAACCCGAAAAGCGTACTTCGTGCTTTCAAATCGATGTGGTTATCACTGGAAGTATTTAATCTGCTACAGCTCACCAACACCATCTCCTACCTCTGGGTCACCGACATCAACGATCGTCAGTATGCCATCCCCAACTACATGACACCTAGGACGTTTAATTTAAAGTTGTTTGCGTCGTTTTAATGCGTTGCCCTATACCGCTCCCCCGTATTCTGCATCATCAGCCGTTCCCAATCCTTGCCGTAGCCGGGTTGTGAAGGGCCTGGAGGGATTCCTTTGCCGTTGCCATTATCCTGAAGCTGCCTGTTTTCCGCTTTCTTCACGTTGCCATCCATGTAGCGCATGAAGAGGTACTGGAAAAATTCCATCCAATCGGCGACGAGCTCGTTTCCGGTGTTGACAGAGAAGTCAGTTATTACCTTCCTGGCTTCTTCCGGGGATTTTTTGAATAACATAGCTGCTTTTGTGTCAATCTCAGCCACTCCGGCAATGAATTTCGACTCCAGCTCCTGTTGATAAAGCTCCACTTCGGGATGGATCAGATCGTATCGGGTATAGCCCCAGTTGGTTACCAGATTAAAGGTCCAGAATGCCGACCGTTCATTCCAGCTGATCATAGAACCATTGCCATAGGCATAACTTGACGGTATCTCAGTGATTCCGCAATACATCGGGGCATAAACACAACCATCAGTGTCATCCACTCCAAACCAGAAGATGCCTCCGATAGGATCAGGAAGCCAGTTGCGCGATTGTGCTACAAAGCTGTAGCCGGTCTGCTGTGTGGCTATTGAACGTTCGTTGCAGTAACCCGTACTGTCGATGGTGTATGTCATCGGTCGCCAGCGGTAAGGGAGGTGAAACGGTCCGGCACCTATCCCATCATTAAACTCCAGCGG
>CALCGJ010000294.1 GCA_937900965.1 uncultured Bacteroidota bacterium
CAACCCTCTAACAAAAGCAACAACGTCGTGTCATTGCGAGCGAAGCGAAGCAACCTCGATCTGGTAAAATGCTACCCCCCCCCTTTTCCAAAAAAAATGTATTTTCGTTCCCTCCTTTACCATAACCTATGAAGCCCAGACCCTCCCTCCTTATTTTCCTGGCATTGTCGCTCATCGTTTGGGCTTACTTATGGCTTCGGGCCATTTATGTCCCTTTGGTCCATGACGAAATTGCTACGTTTCACAACTATATCCAGATCGCAAAATTCCTTCCCTGGGTTGCTCACTGGGATGCCAATAACCACATCCTGAACTCCGCTTTCTCGGCCCTCTTTTACAGAATATTTGGACTATCACCTCTGGTGATCCGCCTTGCAAACCTGATCATGTTTCCCCTGTTTTGCCTATATGTCTGGAAAAGTGGCCGGTTCTTTTTCCAACCCCTAGTCCGCTGGGCATTCTTCATCTCTCTGCTGATGGCACATGGATTTCTCGAATTCTTCAGCCTCTCCCGGGGATATGGTATATCTATGGCTCTCCTGATGCCTGCTCTCTATTACCTCATCCGAACGACGGAACACTATTCGCTGCGCCGGATTATTGCTGTAATCATGTGGGGCGCCTTCGCAACGTTGGCAAACCTGAGCCTGGTTAACACCTACCTGATCCTGATCCTCTATCTTTTTCTTTTCAGCCTTTTCTCCGGCCAATTTTCAACCCTTAAACAAAGATTTTCTTCTTTCGGTTGGATTGCTGTAACCGCTATCCCGTTTCTTGTTCTTTTCTCGATGATCGCGTTTGAATTCAGGGTGAAAGGTTTATTGTACACCGGGGGAGGAAAAGGAATCTGGGAAAATACTGTTAAAACCCTTTTTTCAAGACTGTTTTCTTCTGATGATCTGTTCCTCCTGATCCTGGTTGCAATCCTCTTCGCCCTGATATTGATAGTGGCGATTATGAGACTCCTGAGAGACAGGACCCTTTTCTCCCCCAGACTGGTTTATGTGATATTTCTTGCCGGAAACCTGGCAGGAGCTGTGTTACTGCATCTGGTTCTCGGGGTGAATTATCCCGAAAACAGGGTGGCCCTCTTCCTTTTTCCCCTTTTTATCGGTTCACTCTGTTTTGCAGTTGATGACCTCACACAGGTTGTCAGGAAGAGAGCAGCGCTTTTATCCCTTGTTCCACTAATCCTCATCCCGGTCCATTTCTTCACCCATCTCAACCTGACCCATGCCAGTTTTTATATCGAAGATCTGATCCCTGCCAGCTTCTATAAGACTGTTAAAAAGAATCATCCTCCCGGTGACTATCCCCCGATTGTCAGTGGCAAGCGGTTGAGACATTTTTGCTGGTCGTTTTATGATTTTTGCGCTGATGGAACCGAATCCCAGATCTCATCAACAAAATTTCCCGAGAACATTTCCGACTTCCAGATTGCAGATGCTGAAGATCTGTTCCACTTTCGTGAGAAATATATCACGGTGGATTCATCGGTTGTAAATCAGAGGTACCTGTTGAAAAGGAGAATCCCGGCCACCAGGGTGATGATCGATGAAAATACGAACGTTCATACTCCCGGGTTGGTTGATAATGAGTATGTTCTCCTATCATCCGGTAATTTTACACCTCTTGCCGGGAAATCGGTTTATATCGGAATCACAGCTGAGATTTACTCCCCGGCAGAGCCGTTTCACACCTGGATTGTTGCAGAGATCAAGGATTCAAACGGTCAGACACTGCAGTACGAAAGGGTTTCGCTTTACTGGTTCAGGCCTGTGTGGAACGAATTAACCGGAAATTTCAAAAACGGATTGTTCTTCCCGCATATACCCTCAGGGGCTTCCACTATGAAGGTCTATGTCTGGAACATCGAGAAAGTCCCTTTCAGTATTGAAAATGGAAAGGTCCAATTGTTCCTATTAGAATAGAAAATCCCAGTTCACATCGCATCAGCCGAAGATGTACAGGTCACTCTAGTTGATCACAATGATTTTCCGGACTATTCGAATATGATCATTCTCCACAACCACTGTGTAAACACCGTTTGGAACAGGTTTCAGATCGATCTTCTGTTCAGCCCGGTATTTTACCTCTACATTTTGGAGTTCGTAAACCCGCATACCCAGGTTATTGTAAATCCGGATTGCGACTACCTCTTCTCCCGGCCATCTCATGGAAACAGTAAAAATACCGTCGTTAGGAACAGGATGGACTGAGAAGCCGGAGTTCTCCTGATCATCAATCCCTGTGACAACAACAATAATATGGTTTGAGACAGCAGAGCATCCATAGCGGGTAACCACATCCCAATATTCTCCATCCTGCAACACCAGGTAAGACTGACCTGTTGCTCCTGGAATGGGAGATCCTTCAAAGTACCATTGGTTGCCGATAGGTTGATCGCTGTATAGCACATCCCCTATCTGGGTAATCACCGGCGCTGGAAGGGGAGAAACAGTGGTCACCATGAAATTGGGTGATGGCAATCCTGCTCCGCAATAGTTGGTTGCATATACTGCAATGACTCCCGGAGTAGCGTTGGTTGAAAAATTGACAAAGATACTTGGTGAATTCGCTCCACTTGCAATGGTTGCGCCGGGAGGGAGTGACCAGACATAAGAATCCGCTGCAGGAATTGGTGAAATGAAATAATTAACTCCTGTGGCGCCTTTACAAACCGTATCGAGGCCCGTAATGGTACCTGCTTCAGCCGGAGGCTTATTGACCAGTACCGGGAATGATGATGATGAAGGACCGTTGCCACATGCATTGGTCCCATATACCAGGATAACTCCGCTCACAGCAGTAATAGAGAAGTCTACTACGATACTTGCCGTGCCTGCCCCGGAAACGATGGTTGCTCCCGGTGGAAATAGCCATGTATAGGAAGTTGCGTTAGGAACGGGTGAAATTGAGTATGGCACCCCTGTTTGGCCTGCGCAAACCAATCCGGCTCCGGTGATGTTGCCAGGGCTTCCGGGCAGAGATGTAACAGTTACATCCAACTGAGTCGGTACACCCCCGGTACATCCTGAAGAATTGGAATAATTTACAGCTACCCAACGGGTTCCGGTTGCCTGCCAGCTTACCTGGATCTGAGAGGTGCCAGCCCCGGACATGATCGTGCCCCCGGAAGAAATAGTCCATAGGTAGTTGTTCATTCCGGTTTCTGTCGAATAAATATATATTCCTGATATACAAGCACTTGTTGGGCCAGCAATAGTGGGTGTTGGGCCTGCCAATACCGTTACCCCAAAAGTGGGAGAAGTACCGGCACAACCGTTCGCCCCGGTATACGTCACATTCACTGTTTGTGCCCCGGGACTGTTCCACGTTACACTAATACTGCTACTTCCAGCCCCGGATGTGATTGTCCCCCCGGCAGAGAGAGTCCATAAATATCCCGTCATGCCGGGTTGGGTACTGTATATGTTCCCGGTAAACCCTGTACAACTTGAAACCGGGCCGGTAATGGTAGGCTGAGGTAACGGATAAACCGTAACACCAAAGAAGGGTGAAATTGCCGGGCAGCCTGCCGAGCTTGTATAGGAAACACTTAGGTTTTGAGCTCCTGCAGTGTTCCAGGTCACGGTTATTGTACTGGTACCTGCTCCGGTGGTAATAACTCCTCCTGCAGAGACTGTCCAGCTGTAGTTGGTCATCCCTCCGGTGGTAGAATATATATTCCCTGCAGAATTAACACATGCTGAAAGAGGGCCTGAAATTGTTGCAACAGGTACCGGATTTACTGCAACCTGAAGTTGTGCCGACATTAACGGGGAGCAGCCGTTGGTATCAATATAAGTAATAGCTACTGTTCGCAATCCAGCACCATTCCAGGTTACCGCAATGCTGTTGGTACCGGCTCCGGCAGTGATAGTACCTCCTGCTGAGAGAGTCCAGACGTAATTGCCCATCCCACTTTCAGTTGAGTAAATATGCCCTGAAGAATTGGCACATACAGAGGTAGGTCCTGTGATGGTGGGTGAAGGCAATGCGTGGACATTTACACCAAGCACTGTGCTGGTATCAGGTATGCAACCCAACGAATTGGTATAAGACACTGCAACCGAGTGGATACCGCCAGGAGCAAGGTTCCAGGTAACGGTAACGGTTCTGTCATTCACAGTCCCTCCTGCCGTTACTGTTCCATTCACAATAACCCAGGTATAGGTATTCATTCCGGCTTCCGTCTGGTAAATATTGCCTGCAGACGAAAAGCAAACGGAGGTTGGACCTGTTAATGAAGGGACAGGCAACGGATGAACGGTAACATTAAACTGCGTGGGTAATACAGCTTTACATCCGTTTGCATTCAGATAGTTTACTTTCAACCATCGGTTGCCACCGGTACTAACACTGTCCCAGGTTACACTTATGAGGCTGTCGTTAGCTGTTCCGTTGATGGTCGCTCCGGAAGAGACTGTCCAGGTATACCCTGTCATGTTCTTCTGAGTCCGGTATGTTGCAGTAATATTCCTGCATACGGATGCCAGGCCGGTGATTACAGGTGCCGGAAGAGAATTGACTGTTACGTTGTATTGCGTAGGGCTGGAAGCCAAACATCCGTTGACATCTGTATAGGTTACCCTGACCCAGCGGATACCCCCGGTTCCAACGGCGGTCCAGGCAACATTCACAATACTGTCGTTGGGTGTTCCTACGATAGTTCCACCGGTAGAAACCGTCCAGACATATCCTGTCATAAACTTTTCGGTACGGTACGTGACTGTATCTGAAAGACAAACCCCGGCAGGTCCTGAAATAGTCGGAGTTGGGAGAGAAACCACCGTGACAAAATATTGGGCAGGAGAGGCCGGCAGACATCCGGTTGAATCAGCGTAAGTGACTTTCACCCAGTGCGTGGTACCGGTTCCAACAGTATACCAGACAACATTAACCACGCTGTCGTTGGCGCTACCAATAACGGCTCCTCCGGTAGATATCGTCCAGAGATACCCTGACATGTTCTTCTGGGTCCGATAGGTGGCGGTTGAGTTCACACAGGTGATCAGCGGTCCGGAGACTGTCGGGACGGGCAGGGAGTTAACTGTAACGTTGAATTGTGTTGGCGTTACAGGTACGCAGCCATTGGCATTAATATACGTGGCCTTAACCCACCTTTCGGTGCCTGACCCAGGTATGGTCCATACGACACTCGCAATACTGTCTGTTGCCACACCGATAATCGTACCTCCGGTTGAAACTGTCCATATATAATTTGTCATGCCAATTTCTGTTTGATAGGTAATAGTATCGTATAAACAGAGGTTTGAGGATCCCGATATGGTTGGAACAGGAAGGGTGTTAACCAGAACAGAGAGGATCGTTGGATTGTCGGCTTTACAACCATTGGGATCTGTATAATTCACTCCTACCGTATTGGATCCCGCAGCAGTCCACATAACTGTAATAGCATTGGTTCCTGATCCGGAAGTAATTGTTCCGCCGGATGAGACGGTCCACGCGTAGGCGGTCATCCCGGGCTCTGTTACATAAGATGCTGAATTTCCAATACATACAGATGTATTTCCAGCACTCACCTTGACCAGATCGAGATAGCAGTCGTTTCCAAATGCAGAGGTAAATTTGAAGGCAATATAAAGTGTTGCCTGTCCGGCTGCACCTGAAGGGAGGTTCAGGCTTTTTACTTTCCAGCCCTGAACAGGATTATACCGGGGGAAGATCCCTGCCGTATTCCATGTAATTCCGTCGAGGGACCATTCCATCTCCACCTTATCGTTAGCTGTAATATAACCAGAGCTTTCAAGCCACGCAAAATTCACATTCACAATGTTGTAACCAATGGTAGAGACAGGGGTGGTCCTTTTCAACCTGATCACTCCACCGGCGGCATCATAAGAATTAAACCGCACCATATAGGTTCCATCGTAAGCCGGATACCCGGGTGGATGGCTGGAAGTTGTGACAAACGTTACTGCGTTGTTCGGGGCAATGGGTTCAAGAGCCCAGCCTGATGGAATCAAGCCACCGTTTTCAAAACTTTGTGACAGTAACGGGGGTGATGAGATAGTAGGAACGGGTATTGGATTAACTGTTACATCATATTGCGGAGACGCGGCGGTCGGACAACCGGTGGTGTCGGAATATATGACTTTCACCCATCGGACACCGCCAGAACCTGCTATATTCCAGGTTATACTTACAACACTGTCGTTCGCCGATCCGTTGATCGTTCCGCCTGTTGAAACAGTCCAGATATAACCTATCTTGTTTGGCTGGGTTTGATAAATCGCTGTTGTGTTCAAACAGAGGTCCTGAGGACCGCTGATCGTGGGAACAGGCATCGGGCTGACTGTAACCGGATATTGGGTTGGGGATGTTGCCATGCATCCGTTTTGCCCTGTATAAGTTACACTGACCCATCGGGTTCCACCCGATCCTGCCGTATTCCATGTTACGCTTACCAAGCTGTCGGTGGTTGTTCCGTTGATGACTCCACCTGGAGATACAGTCCACATATAAGCTGTCATGTTCTTTTCAGTTCGGTAGGTGGCCGTGGAATTTAAACAAACACTGTTAGGACCAGAAATTGCAGGAACAGGAAGAGCATTGACAGTTAAGTATAATAGCGCCGGAGCAGATGGTGAACAACCATTTGTATCGGCAAAGGTAACCTGTACCCACCTGGTGGTGCCGGATCCGACACTATCCCATTTGACCTTGAGTGTGCTGTCAGTTGAAGATCCCAGGATAGTACCACCGGAAGATATGGACCACAAATAGGCCAGCATACCGGTCTGGGTATAATAGAAGGTTGTGTCATGCTGACAAACAACGCTTGAGCCGGTAATTGTAGCAACAGGTACCGGGTTGACAATAACAGGATACTGGGTTGGTGAAGCCACCGGACATCCGATCGAGCCAACATATGTTACCTGAACCCAGCGACTCCCACCAGTACCTGCTGTATTCCATGTAACACTAACCAGGCTGTCGTTAGGAGTACCGTTTATGGTCCCACCTGATGAAACGCTCCATAAATAGCCTGTCATGTTCTTTTCCGTATGATAAATGACTGTATCGTTCAGGCAAACATTATCAGATCCGGAAATAGTCGGAATAGGTACCGGATTCACTTCAACAGACACCATGGTTGGCAGCAGAGCTTTACAACCATTTGTATTTGTGTAGTTTACACCCACTGACTGGATTCCTGCGGTATCCCAACGAACTATGATCGAGTTGGTGCCTAATCCACTTGTGATGGTGCCACCGGAAGTGACAGACCAGAAATAGGCCAACATCCCCGGCTCGGTCATAAACGCTGAGGAATTCCCGACACAGACCGTAGAATTGTTAACATTTACATGAGCCAGGTCGAGATAGCA
>CALCGJ010000295.1 GCA_937900965.1 uncultured Bacteroidota bacterium
GCACCACTGCACCACTGAATCAGTGTGCTGATCCGATCACTTTGACATTATCACCATGATCGTCAGCAATCTTCTTCATCCACCATTCCGGGTAGCCCGGTTGGTCGGGGAAAGCGGGAACACCCCATTCGTTCCGTTCAAACGTACCATCTTTCTCTTTTTTCACGTTGCCATCGTGGTATTTCACAAGGAGATATTGCCCCAAATCACGCCAGGTGTCAACGGTATAGTTTCCCATAGCTGTTGAGTAGTCGGTGAGATATTCACGGGCGGCCATAGGACTCTCATCGTAAAGAGCTAATGCTTCTCTGTCGACTCCCGGAGTAGCATTGATAAAGAAATTCTCCAGGCGGCTCTGTACTTTCTGGATATCCTTGATCATATAGTTGTATTTCGTATAGGCCCAGTTTGAAACAAATGTGAAAGTCCAGAATGCGGAAGTAGGAGAATATGTAAGCATGTCTCCGTTGCCAACAGCATAAGGTTCGGGAATCTGAAGGATGCCACAGTACATCGGGACATAGCAATTGGTATAGGTATCATCCACACTAAACCAGAGTATCCCGCCGATAGGATCAGGCAGCCAGTTCCGTGCCTGGGCAACAAAGACAAAACCCGACTGCTGAGTAGATGTAGCACGTTCGTTGCAGTAACCAACACTGTCGACCTGCCATGTCATAGGACGCCATCTGTAGGGAGCCTGGAACGGGCCTGCACCGAAGTCGTTAGTCATATCCATGGAGGTATTTTCGTAATGGTCGCGCATCAGATCCATTACCTCTTTCACAGTCACTTTATGGTCTGGTTTGATCCAGAGAGGCATGCGGTTAGAGGCATAACCGTTGTCGCCGTGTTCAATTTCTCCACGGGCATAAGCTTCGTACTGTCCCATGTTGGGATTTACCCGATTGAACATGGCATAAACACGGGCTTCGCAGAACCGGGCACCGCCAAAACCTACTGGAGCGTATGTGTCGGAGAAACTGAAATCGCTGTCTGAGCCCTCATACCACCCCTTTTCACGGGCAAATGAAATGACGTCGGGCGCGTTGTAACAGGTCATGCTCATATTGTCCCATTGGTTCTCTTTCTGATAAGGGAATGTAGTGATACGTGCCTGATTGGCATGCCCGCAAATGTATCCGTCGGGAACCAGAAGGGCTACCCAAACGGCTCCTTTCTGCCCTTCTCCTTTTCCGATCATCTCCATTATCCATACTTCGTCTTTGTCGGAAATGGAAAATGACTCGCCTGAGCTGGCATAGCCGTAGGTGTCCATGAGATCTGCAATGATCCGGATCGCTTCACGTGCTGATGATGCCCGTTGAAGAGCGATGTACATCAGACTTCCGTAATCCATGATTGCTCCTGACTGCGTGGCTAGCTCTTCACGGCCGCCATAGGTGGTTTCTCCGATAGCAACCTGATTCTCATTTATATTTCCTACAACAGAAAAAGTGTGGCTTATCTGAGGAATTTTCCCCATTGGTTTACCGGTATCCCATTCAACAACATCCAGCATAGCTCCATCGGGATAATCGGCAGCAGGCCAGAAATAGAGTTCACCATACAGTACGTGTGAGTCGGCTGAGTAGGTGATCATCGTGGAGCCATCGGCAGATGCTCCTTTGGTAATCAGGAAGTTGGTACAGGCGGATGTGCTGGCATGGATGCCCATCATCATGATTATTGCGAGAGATGCTACAACGAGAAAGTTCTTTTTCATAAATATCTGTTTTCGTTTTATATACAAATGATGTTGTCCCTGCAAAGGTAAACATCCTCCCTGAAACCACAATGCTTCATATATGTATTTGAATCATTGGTCGATTTCCCTGTACAAAGAAGCGTATTTTCGGAATTCCATGTACCTTTGTGTGACCATGAACCAGCCAGTATGAAAACAACAATACTCTTAATTTTAATGATGCTGATCACCGTCATGGCATCAGCTCAAAAGGATACCCTTATCTCCTCCTCTTCAAAAAGATCACACATGCTAATTGACCTAAGTGGAGGCTATTCAATTCCTTTCGGAAAATATGCATCATCGGATACAGAAGATAAACTATCAGGTTTTGCATCTGGAGGTTTTTTTTTTCAGGGAGGCGCTACATGGTTAGGCAAAAATATACTCGGATTAGGTCTTTCCTACGTGTTTCAACACAATGCGATTCAAAAGAGTTTACAAACTGATACCCTGGCAGGATACAATGATGCACTTGGTTCAAGAGCCTGGACAAATCATTACCTCCTTGCCGGCCCTGTGCTTTTTACACGAATAGGAAAATTTTCTATCCTGGCCAAAGCACAGATTGGCGGTGTATTGTCCTACTCCTCGAATTTCACAATCTGGCTTCCGACAGATGCGGCGGATTCGTTAAGTCCGGGTCCGTTGAAAAAGAGTGATGGACCTGGAATGGGTGTTGCAGTTCAGATTATGGCCGGTATAGGATATCAGATAACTAAAAATATTTGCATCAATGTCACGTTATCTTATCTTGGTGGAAGCCCTTTAAGAAAAAGGGATTATTATTATTATTACTGGGATATCGATCCTCAAACAGGCCGACTTCAACCTATCTATCAGGGTGGAGAGATTGAGAGAAAACGTAGAATTTCCACATTCAACATAGGGGCCGGGTTGACTATAAAACTATAGAATACAAAGATTTTTTTAATGAAACGATTTTTCGCTTTTCTGGTCTTCGCACTTACATGGATGATGACCTTCGGACAGGTCAGTATCAGAGACTCCTCTATCACCATCCCGATGATCTATGCCACCTACAGTTACCAGTTTCCGGGTGGAGATCTGGCACTGCGGTATGGCTCCAATTCCAGTATCGGAGGAGGATTTTTAGTCAAAACAAAATCGAACTGGTTGATTGGAGTGGAGGGAAACTATCAGTTTGGAAGTTCTGTGAAGAATCAGGATAGTCTCCTGATGCCTATTTCCACGCCGGAAGGCTATATCATCGATGCCAACGGAAAGGTTGCAGATATTATTCTCTATATGCGGGGTTTCAGTTTCTTTGGCTATTTTGGCAAGCTCTTTCCATTGGTAGGCCCTAACCCCAACAGTGGGTTTACGTTGCTGGCCGGAGGCGGATATCTGCAAAACAAGATGCGGATCCTTAACCCCGACAATACAGCTCCTCAGTTGCAAGGTGATTACAATAAGGGATATGACAGGCTGAACGGTGGCTTTGCGATGTCGGCATCCATCGGATATCTCTATATGAGTACCAGCAGGCTCCTAAATTTTAGCCTGGCTTTCGAGTTTATCCAGGCCTGGACGAAGGGCAAACGGGAGGTGGATTTTAATACAGGATACCCTGGTAACGCAAAACTTTCCAGCCAGTTTTACGGAATAAAGGTCACCTGGAATATCCCCCTTTATGGAAGGAGCCCGAAAGAATACTACCTCTACTAGATTTACGAATGATGCGAATTACGAATTACGATGTTATTTACGAATTACGAATTACGGTTTTTTGCATTATCCAGCATCCAGCATCCAGCATCCAGCATCATTGTCATTGCGAGGAGCGGAGCGACGCGGCAACAGGATCCAGTAATCTGTTATGAATACACTCTACTCCCTCAGCATCCTTATCTACGGCCTGGGAATCCGGATTGCGGGTATCTTTAATCCCAAAGCAAGGAGGTGGGTTGAGGGAAGACGCCGACTGTTCAGGAAGCTGGAAGAGGCATTGAAGCGGAGTGAAAACAACTGGAAAGGAAATGTTTGGTTCCATTGCGCTTCCCTGGGAGAATTTGAGCAGGGACGTCCCGTTATTGAAGGCTTCCGCGAGCTTTTTCCCGAATACAGGATAATCCTGACTTTCTACTCACCCAGTGGATATGATGTAAAAAAGAGCTATGCCGGCGCTGAAGGGATTTTCTATATGCCACTCGACACCCCGGGAAACGCAAAACGGTGGATCCGTATCCTGAATCCAAAACTGGTCTTTTTCATTAAATATGAGTACTGGTTTAACTTCCTGACAGAAATAAACAGGAAGAACATCCCGGTCTTTATCGTATCTGCAATATTTCATAAGAATCAACCCTTTTTCAAAGGTTATGGTGGTTGGTTCCGAAAACAACTTAAACATATTTCATGGTTTTTTCTGCAAAGCGAAGATGCTAAAAACCTGGCGGAATCACTGGGCATCAAACACTTTACAATTAGCGGGGATACCCGATTCGACCGGGTCTGCAAAATCAGGGAACAGCCCACATCGTTTCCATTGATCGAACAGTTTGCGAGGGAATCCCGGATATTTATCGGCGGGAGTACATGGGAGCCGGATGAGTCCCTGATCCTCGGGTTGATCAAAGAGAACATTCCCGATCTGAAGTTCATCATCGCCCCTCATGAGGTTCACACTTCAAGGATAGAGGCCTTGGAAAAGAGGCTGCAGTTGGCAGTTGGCAGTTCACCAGTTCTCCTATATAGCGAACTGACTCCCGAAAACTCTGCTGCAGCCCGAATCCTTATCATTGATTCCATCGGAATGTTGGCTCATTTGTACCAATATTCAACTTTCGCATGGATCGGAGGTGGCTTTGGGGTTGGTATCCACAACATCCTGGAAGCTGCTGTTTTCGGAAATCCTGTGATGTTTGGCCCTAATTTTCAGAAATTTACTGAAGCTCGTGAATTGATACACCTGGGAGGAGCCTACTGTTTACAAGATGAAAATGAGCTGACAAGGATTATATCAGACCTTATTGCCAGTACTAACGAATACAACCGGGTCTCCTCCATCTGTAAATCTTTCGTCGAAAATGGACAGGGCGCCACCCGGAGGATCACTCAGGGAATCCAAACCCTCGGATTCATTACTCCATCCCGGAAACCTTCCTGATTCTTATACCGAATTGGGTTCTTCATGAAATTCATGCCTTCAGCGAAATTGTCCCCCCAAACCGGGAAAATTTATCATTTTCGAAATGAGGTTGAACATTTTTCTCTATATTTGTTTTAAATAAAAATTAGGTCCAAATAAAATAATTCAACAATGAAAAATAGATCCTTTTTATCCCTGGGAATCTTGGCAGTCGCAATGACATTTATCCTTTCAGGATGCTCCCCTGTCACCCTTACTTCCTGGAAAAATCCGAAAGTTAACGAACAGATCAGCAAAGTGGTAGTCTGGGGGATGTTCAAGAAACTGGAATATGAAAAACCATTTGAGGATGCCATGGTGGCATACCTGAACTCCAAGGGAATGAAAGCCATCTCTGCGCTGGATTTTCTGAACCCCAATGTTAAATATGAATACCAGGATCTGGAGAGGATGATAGATAGTGTTGGCGCTGAAGGTATCCTGATATTTGCTTACAAAGGAATAGATAAGGAGAAGGATTATGTGCCTGTTTCCACCTCCATCTATCCTGATTATTACAACAATTATTACGGCTATTACAATTGGAATTATCCGTTCTATGGTCCTGGTTACAATGTGGTTACATCGGGTGGCTACTGGACCACAACAACGGTTATCAACCTGACAGCCAACCTCTATGGCAATAAAAAAGACGAGTTGCTTTGGACTGCACAAGTAAGCATCACCGATCCGGAATATGTTGACACATCGTCCACCGAAATTGCCAAGAGCGTTTACAGGGATTGGCTGAAAAGCGATATCCTGAAATTCAAATAAGGACAAAATCCTGGTCCCGTTGTACCGGTTTGAATCCCGCATCCCGGATCGCCTCCCGGATCCCCGCTGCATCAAAGGTGTTTAAGGCTCCTGCTACAGAAACAACATTCTCTTCTATCATGATACTGCCGAAATCATTGGCACCGGCATGGAGAGCCAGTTGAGCGGTCTCTTTTCCTACCGTAAGCCAGGATGCCTGGATATATGGGATATTTGGAAGCATTATCCGGCTGATTGCGATCATACGGATATACTCTTCCGGTGTAACCTTGTTGGTAATCCCGGATTGCAAACGCAATTGGGTGTTTTCATCCTGGAAAGGCCAGGGGACGAAATTCAGAAATCCTTTATGGCCGGGAGGTTTTTCCGACTGAAGGGTTCGCAAGGCAATGAGATGTTCCAGCCGCTCTTCGATGGTTTCGATATGACCAAACATCATGGTAGCTGAAGTTGTAAGGTTCAATTCATGAGCTGCCCGCATCACCTCCAGCCACTCCAGGGTACTGCATTTGACGGGGGATAGTTTCTGTCTGATCCGGTCAACCAGGATCTCGGCTCCGGCTCCGGGCAGACTGCTCAGGCCGGCCTCTACCAGGTGGTTCAACACCTCTTTGTACGAGAGCTTCTCCATTCTGGCCAGATGAACGATCTCGGGAGGACCCAGGGCATGTAAACGGAGTGTAGGATAATGTTGCTTCAGATCGCGGAAAAGCTGCAGATAAAAACTGAGCCCGAGTTTAGGGTGCATACCCCCCTGGAGCAGAAGCTGGTTGCCTCCCAGTTTCTGCATCTCGTCGATCTTTTGAATATAGTCGTGAATCGTTGTGATATAGGCATCGTCGCTTCTGGAAGTCCGGTAAAAATTACAAAACTTACATCCGGATAAGCAGATATTGGTGATATTGACATTCCGGTCAATAATCCACGATACCAACTTTTCGGAGTGTTGTTTCATCCTCAGGGAATGGCCAAGCGTCATCATACCCGACAATGGCAAGTCAATGAATAACTTGAATCCCTCATGGGCATCAAGAAATTCCATGGCCAGCGCCTTCTCGACGATCTTATTAAGACTCAACATTCCCCGCTGTTTTTTTTCTAACTTTGCAAGCTTCAGTGCTCAAAAGTAAGAAAAAAGATGTACCCAAAAATCATAGTCCAAACCGAACTCAAAACAGGTGATAACCTGATCCTGCTCACGAAATCTCTCCAGGCACTCCCTGAAAGACTAATTTCAGGCCCTGAGATGAAGTTCATCAAAGAACAACACAAGATAAAGGTGGAGATGATCCCCTTTAACAGGCTGGATCACTGGGTGGTGATTCAGTTTATCCCGGAAGAGAAAGAGGCGAACCAACGAAGGGAGAAGTGCCGGCTGGCGGGAGATAAGATTCAGCTCTTCCTCAACGAGCATAAAGTTAATCAGGTAACCCTCTGCGATGTTGATTCAGATGAAGGTGAAACGATGGCTCTCCTGGAGGGGATGGCTCTGGGCACTTACCAGTTCTTCAAATACAAAACCGATAAAAAGGGGGTGAATACGCTGAAAAAGATCTCCCTAAACAGCAAAAAGATTGGGAAAAAGACATTGACTGAATTTAATGCAATCCTGAATGGGGTTGATTTTGCACGCGACCTGGTCAATGAGCCAAACTCTTATTTGACAGCCACAACATTTGCAAACGAAATTGAATCCATGGCAGTGAAGGCAGGGATCACAGTGGAGTTGTTGAGCAAAAAAAAGTTGGAAGCCCTGCAGATGGGAGGTTTACTTGGTGTAAACAAGGGCAGTCATGAGCCTCCGGTTTTCATCATCCTGGAGTACAAACCCAGCCGTCACAGGAACAAACAACCCATTGTCCTGGTGGGGAAAGGCATTGTGTACGATACAGGTGGGATGAACCTGAAAACAGAATCTCACATGGAGAACATGAAGACGGATATGGCAGGTGGTGCGGCTGTGGCAGGAACACTACTGGCTGTAGCCGGGGCAAAGTTGCCTCTTCATATGATTGGCCTGATTCCTGCCACTGATAACCGGCCGGGACCCAGAGCGATCGTCTCCGGAGACATTCTCCGGATGCACAATGGGATGACCGTTGAGGTGATCAATACGGATGCAGAGGGACGGCTAATTCTGGCCGATGCCCTGAGCTATGCGAAACGATACGATCCGGAACTGGTCATCGATCTAGCTACACTTACCGGCTCGGCCGTCAGGGCTATTGGGAAGCGGGCAATCGCCGGCATGCAGTCGGATGCAAAAAAGGAGTTTGACCGGCTGAGTTCAAGTGGCGCTGAAGTGTATGAACGGATAGTTGAACTCCCACTTTGGGATGACTATGGCGAAGAGATCAAATCGGATCTTGCAGACATTAAAAACCTTGGCGGCCCTGAAGCCGGAGCTATCACGGCCGGAAAATTCCTCCAGAAATTTACCAGTTACCCATACATCCATCTTGATATAGCCGGCCCTTCTTTCCTCGACAAACGGGATTCTTACCGTGGACAGGGAGCAACCGGTGTAGGGGTAAGACTTCTTATGGGGTTTTTCAAACAGAAAACAAGTTAGTTTCGAGTTGCGAATTTCAAATTTCAAATTAATGTTTCACTAAATTTACCACATCACCACATCACCACATCACCACATCACCACATCAGAATTATGGAACCAACTCAAGACATAGAATCACGGATTCGAATCGGCATCTCGCATGGCGATATCAACGGCATCAGCTACGAGGTGATTATCAAAACCTTTCAGGATCAACGCCTTTTTGAAAACTATACTGTGATCCTTTACGGCTCTTCCAAAGTGGCTTCTTACTACAAGAAACTAATGGATATCAACGACCTGAATTTCAATATCATCAAAAAAGCTGATCAGGCACACCAACGGAAACCGAATATCATTAATGTAATTGAAGAAGAGGTTAGGATCGACATGGGTACTGTCACCACAGTCGCCGGCGAACTTGCCTTTAAAGCGCTGGAGTTGGCAATGGATGATTTGCTGAATGGTCAGATCGACGTTTTACTTACAGCACCGATCAGCAAAAAGAACATCCAGTCTGATAATTTCAACTTCCCGGGTCACACTGAATATCTGGCTCACCGTTGTAATGTGGACGATTCACTCATGTTGATGGTGAACCGCGACTTCAGGATTGGTGTGGTTACCGGGCATATTCCCCTTTCAAAGGTGCCGGAAGCGCTTTCAACTGATCTGATCCTAAGGAAAATCAAGATCCTGAACGAATCTCTGAAAAAAGATTTCAATATCTTCAAACCAAAGATCGCGGTGTTTGCATTGAACCCACATGCAGGAGATGAAGGTTTGATCGGTGATGAAGACCAACGGATCATCAAGCCTGCTATTGATGAGGCTTTTGCTAACGGCATCCTGGCCTTCGGTCCATATCCCGCCGATGGATTCCTGGGCTCTTCCAACTTCCGGAAGTTTGATGGGATATTGGCAATGTACCACGACCAGGGGATGATTCCGTTCAAGCTGATGTCATTTGATGAAGGAGTGAACTTTACGGCTGGCTTACCGGTTGTCAGAACCTCACCTGCCCATGGAACAGCATTCGATATTACCGGCAAGAACGAAGCCAACCCTCAGGCATTCCGGAATGCACTTTTTCAGGGTTGTGATATTTTTACTAACCGTATGCAGTATAAAGAATTGCTGAGTAATGCGATGAAGTCTCCAAATCAGGCAAACGAAGGCAGCTCCGAATGAACCAACCCCGGTATACAGCCACATCCATTGCTGAGATCGTTGATGGAGAACTTCACGTCAGCGGTATTACGGATCAGGAGGTTGGATCCACTGAGTTGGGGGGAGAGTATTCCTGTCGCAGCGATATTCCGGTTCAGGATCTGTTGATTGACAGTCGCCGGATGGTTCATCCCGCCGGCATCATGTTTATTGCACTTGTGAGCGACCGCAATGACGGACACCGATACATCCCGGAACTTGTAGAGAGGGGGGTGGAGTGTTTTTTAGTGAGCAGTTGGCAGTTGGCAGTTGGCAGTAAGGGTCCAGTTTTCATCGTGGTTCCCGACACCCTTGCAGCTCTTCAGAAACTTGCTGCACATCACCGGAACCAGTTTTCCTATCCTGTTGTCGGCATCACAGGTAGCAACGGAAAAACCATTGTCAAGGAGTGGCTGTACCAGCTGCTTTCACCTGATCTGGATGTGATCCGCAGTCCAAAGAGCTTTAATTCTCAAATTGGGGTACCACTCTCTGTCTGGAATATGAATGACCGGCACGACCTTGCTATCATTGAAGCGGGAATATCTGAAACCGGAGAGATGGAGAAACTTGAACAGGTGATCCGACCTGACATTGGCATATTTACAACCATTGGTCCGGCTCATGCTGCCTGTTTTTCAGGAGAAGCAGAGAAAATCGACGAAAAATTAAAGCTGTTCCGTCATACCGAAGTACTAATCTACCGGTCGGATTACACGCTTATCACTGAACGGCTTCAGGCTTCAGATGACTATACCCAACTTAAGAGATTCACATGGGGAACTCATGAGGGAGATGATCTCAGAATAACCGGCATCTTTCAGGAGGCTGAACATAGCGTTATCAAAGGCATCTTCAAGGGAACTGAAACCGAAATTACTATCCCTTTTACCGACGAAGCCTCTATTGAAAATGCGATTCACTGCTGGGCGCTTATTGAGGTTCAAGGTTACCGACTGCCCCTAAATCCCCTGAAGGGGACTTACTCTGCTTCGCAGTTTTATCCTCCCGCAGGGAGGAGTAAGCCCCCTTCAGGGGGTTTGGGGGTTCTCCCGGAGGGAGTCCCTTCCGGGGATTTAGGGGTTCAATCGCGTATCGCTGAACGCTTCGCCAACCTGGTCCCAATCGCCATGCGACTCGAGCTTAAAGACGCTATCAACAATTGTTCACTGATCAACGATAGCTACAACGCCGACATCAACTCGCTTGGAATTGCTTTGGATTTCCTTACTCAGCAAAAGCAGCATCCAAAGAGGACTGTCATTCTCTCCGACATAATCCAAACCGGAAGGAAACCGGAAGAGTTTTACGAAGAGGTAGCCAGCATCATCAAATCACGAAAGATCGACAGGATTATCGGTATCGGGGAAGAAATCTCAGGATTCCGGGATAAATTTCCCATGCAAAAGGCCTTCTACAGGAATACCGGGGAATTTCTGCAGTACGTTCCGCTATCTTCCTTCCACAACGAAACGATCCTACTGAAAGGGGCACGGGTATTCGGATTTGAACGTATCAGTCAGGCCCTGCAGCAAAAAGCGCACGAAACCGTTCTGGAGATCAACCTGGATGCCATTGTTCACAACCTGAACTTTTTCAGGACAAAGCTGAAGCCGGGGGTGCAAACGATGGCAATGGTCAAAGCTTTCTCATATGGAAGCGGCAGTTTTGAGATCGCTAACCTGCTTCAGTTTCACCGGGTTGATTACCTGGCTGTTGCGTATGCCGATGAGGGGGTTGAGCTCCGGAAAGCGGGCATCACAATGCCTATCATGGTCATGAGTCCGGAAGAGCAGAGCCTGGAAGCACTCCTGACCTGGAATCTGGAACCTGAAATTTATAGTTTCCGTATCCTCCGGATGCTGGAAGAGGCCCTGAAACGGAGCGATGCATCTTCAGCTCAGGAGGTTATGATTCATGTCAAGCTTGATACCGGGATGCACCGGTTAGGGTTCTGTGAAAATGAGCTGGAAGAACTTACTTCGGTATTAAAAATGAATCAGCAACTCCGGATCAGGTCTGTTTTTTCTCACCTGGCTGCCAGTGATGACCCAAAGCAGGATGCATTCACCGGGGAGCAGTTTACACGTTTCCAGGAGATGAGCAGCAGGATAACCGGGGAGCTGAATTACCCGGTATTGCTCCATATCCTGAACTCAGCTGGGATCATCCGCTTTCCAGATATGCAACTGGATATGGTCAGGCTCGGAATAGGATTGTATGGAATCGGTTATAACATGGATGAGCAAAAGCAGTTGCGGAATGTCAGCAGGTTACGTACTGTGGTCACACAGATTAAAAGAGTCGGAAAGGGGGAAACTGTTGGATACAACCGGAAAGGTATGGCAGAGAGGGATACAATAATTGCGATTGTACCGGTGGGCTATGCAGACGGATTGAACAGGCAGCTTGGCAACGGTCGTGGCAAGATGCTGCTCGGAGGAAAACCGGTCCCACTGATGGGCGATGTTTGCATGGACCTGTGCATGCTTGATATAACCGGGGTTGTAGAAGCAGGGATTGAGATACAAGAGGGGGACGAGGTGCTTGTATTCGGTGATGATCTCCCTGTTTCCTTGCTTTCAGATACTTTGCAAACGATCCCTTATGAGATCATGACCGGGATCTCCCGTCGTGTGAAACGGATCTATTATCATGAGTAATTGTAACATTTGACAGAAAGAACGTTAATTATGCAATTCAAGCGGATCGTTATTCTTTTCTCCCTGTTGTTGACCTCGGTCCTGGTCCTGGCACAGGATACCATTGTTGTTCAAACATTTGTATATGATTCCATCACGAAACGAAGGGGTATGTTTGAGTTTCCGGAAGGGGAGAGCTTCCGTAAGATCCTGATGTACCACAACCTGAAATGTGATCCACGTACCACCCACGACAACTATGATTGCGGGGAGTGGGATTACCTCACCTACAACACGGTTTATGATCATACCGGCGTTTATGACTCCACCCTTTACCATCAACCCAGCTTCACATTCATCAACAATATTTCGGTCGATTCGCTGTTAGAGCATTCAACTCCAGCTTACACCTTTTACAACAAGTTACACCGGGCGACCACTTACGGGGATACACTGTCGCTTAGTCAGGTCTTTATTGGTAATGGAGCAGGGTCATCTGCCGGAATTCTCAACACCCTGAATACAGATGGGCGAACCCAGTTTCTCTGGAGAGCGGATGAGCTGATTACAAACGGGTTGTCGGCAGGATACGTCACCGGAATGAAATTGCGGGTAGAGAGCCCGGGAACAGCTATCCGGCATCTGACCATCCGGATAAAAGAGGTGACGGTTGATACCATTACACCCGACACCCTTTTCAACGGTTTTCAGCAGGTATATTACAACGGATACCAGATGCCGGATACCGGGTGGGTTGACTTTCCGTTCTATGCCCCTTTTGACTGGGATGGCACTTCCAATATCCTGGTCGATATTTCATTTGAACAATACGAAACAGGAACACCTACTGCACTTTACACAGATGATCCGGGATTCGATTGCGGAATAACCACCGGGCCCAATTTTGCTATTGACCTCGATGGTGAAATGGATTTCGTGAAGGTACCTTCAGACGTTTACTTCCATGGTAATTTTACCTTTGAAACATGGTTCCTCAAACGAAATAACAACACATGGAGCCGGGTGTTTGATTTCGGGAACGGTCCTGGCCAGAACAATATCATAGTCACCTTCTCCCAGAATACCACAGGAAAACTCTCCGTTCATGTAAATAATGAGAATGGGATCTCAAGGAGTATTGCTACTCCTGAACCACTCCCGCTGAACGAATGGATCCATGTTGCAGTTAGCATGTCGATGAACCGGATCGCCTGGATGTATATCAACGGGGAGTTTATCCTGGTGGCTCCGCTGCAGGATCCCGACAGCGTGGTTCGTACGATCAACTATATTGGCAAAAGCAACTGGTCGAGTGATAAGTATGCTGATGCCTTGATCGATGAACTCAGGATCTATGAAGGATCCAGAGAGGCTGCGGAAATCAGGAACGACATGCGGCATGCCGTTTCCGATCCTCAGAATGAACCGAACCTTCTGCTCTGTTATACGTTTAATGATGCTGTGGGAACTGTAGTCACCGACCACTCCTCATATGCCCACCACGGAACATGTTACGGACTCCCCTCATGGCAACGGATCCCCGGACCCGATCTCCATGGAGATTTTACCCAAAACAACGATCGCCCTCAGATTGTTTTCGAACAGCTCGAAACCACAGACCTGGTTATTGACACTATCATCGTAACCGATTCATTAGCCCAGGCTCCCGTGCAGATCGTCCTTTTCGAAAACCAGGAAGATCCCACTATCCCTACAGATACTCTTAACGTATACCGGGCCGGCAACAGTTATGTATATCAGGAGGGTGTTGTGGTGGATACGGTATGGTTCGATTACGAATCGATCCGGTACAAAGAGATGATCCCTTACTACGGGGAACCTTTTGAGATTTTGGAGCCTTACGAGATCGGACGGTATATTACTCCCTACGGAATCGGATTGAGCCTGGGACAGGCAGGATTTACCTGGATTTATGATGTCACAGACTATGCTCCCTTGCTTCGGGGAATGGTGGATCTTAGCGCCGGGAATCAACAGGAACTGATTGATCTGAAGTTCGTCATGATCAAGGGAACTCCGCCCCGTGATATATTGAAGATGGACAGGATCTGGGGCCCAAGAAAGTCTTACTCTTACAAGAACCTGGCGGCAGACACATCACTGAAGGCTCAAACCATCAATTTGATCGGCAACGCAACCCAGCTCAGGGTACGTGCCCGTTTGACCGGCCACGGTCATAATTCCAATACCGGCAATTACCCCCATTGCTGCGAGTGGAAAGACAATACCCATTACTTGTTTGTGAACGGGGAAGAGGTTTCGGCCTGGCATATCTTCCAGTATCACGATTGCGGATTGAATGCCGTTTACCCCCAGGGTGGTACCTGGCCGGGAGCACGTGAAGGATGGTGCCCGGGCGACCTGGTGAAGGTACATGATGTGGAGATCGCACCCACCGGTCCTGGCGATTCAATAACCCTCGATTACAGCATCACCCCGGTTCCGGTGAACAACCTGGGGATGGGGAACGGGAATTACGTGGTGGATATGATGTTGTTTCAGTATGGCGATTCCCATTTTGGGACCGATGCAGAGGCTTATGAAGTGATCATGCCTACAATCTATGAATACTACTCACGAGTAAATCCCACCTGTACTGATCCTACCGTGGTGTTCAGGAACAACGGTACCGCTCCGCTATCCTCTCTCACATTCAACTACGGCGTATCAGGTGGAGAACAGCAGTCTTTCACCTGGGAAGGGAATCTCCTGCCCAATCTCCTGGATACGGTTGTGTTACCAGTTCCAGGTGGCTTTTTCTGGTTCGGCGATACTGTGAAACAGTTCCAGGTTTGTCTGTCGGATCCTAATGGTATGCCCGACGAATATCCCGAAAACGATTGTTACCGGACAACCTATGTTATGCCCGACATGTATGACGAAACTATCGTATTGAAACTGAAGACCAACAAACAACCATGGCGTTTTAGCCTCAACGTTACCGACATAGCGGGGAATGTCATCCTCAGTAGGACTGATATGGCCAAAGACAGCCTATACACCGATACATTGAATATCCCGAACGGATGTTATACAATCACTCTCATTGATGATGAGGATATGGGGCTCTCTTACTGGGCATATACCCAACAGGGAAGTGGTTCATTCAAAATCTACAACCTCGACGATGACTTGTTGAAATACTTTCAACCGGAATTCGGCAGGATGATCCGGTACAGTTTCCTGCAGGGGGACATCAGTTACATCGCCGAGCCAAACCTGGATCAGAGCCTGCTGGTTTACCCCAACCCGGCCTACGACAAACTGCACATCCGGTCTGAGACCTGGTCGGGTAAATTGCATGTCCGTTTAATTGACATGAAGGGCGAGGAGATGTACATGAAGGAGATAGACAGTAGCGGGGTGCAAGAGTTTATCCTGCCTGTTGTGGATTTTAAACCAGGACTTTACCTGATCATCGTGACTGATGACAAACGAACACAAACACAGAAAATCATTATACAGTAACAATGAACCAAAAATTATCCATCCTGATCCCGGCATACAATGAGGAGAAGACCATCACCTCGATCCTGGACAGGGTCGTTTCCGTACAGTTGCCCGACGGTCTTGAAAGAGAAATAATCATCATCAATGATGCCTCGACGGATGGGACAGAGGAGATCGTGAAAGGGTATATCGAAAAGTTGGCAGTTGGCAGTGGGCAGTTGGCAGAAGAGAGCCATGAGGCACAAGGCATGAGCCATGAGGAAGAGGCACAGGGCACAGAGCACAGGGCTCAGGGACCTAAGGACAAAAAAATATCCAGCATCCAGCATCCAGCATCCAGTATCCAGTATCCAGTGATCCAGTTATCCAGTAATCCGGAAACAAAGATCTTCCTCCATTCACTATCTGAAAACAGGGGCAAAGGCGCTGCGATCCACAAAGGTATTGAACTGGCTACCGGCGATTTTATCCTGATCCAGGATGCCGACCTCGAGTATGATCCGCATGAGTATCCCATCCTGTTAGGGCCTATATTGAAAGGGGTTGCGGATGTGGTTTATGGTTCGAGATTCGCAGGAGGGCAACCACACCGGATACTCTTTTTCTGGCACTCCATCGGGAATAAGATCCTCACATTTCTTTCAAACATGTTTACAAACCTTAACCTGACCGACATGGAGACCTGCTATAAGCTCTTTCGTGCCGAATTTCTGAAGCAGATCCATTTCAAGGAGAACAGGTTTGGGTTTGAGCCTGAGGTCACCTCCAAAATTGCCCGTTTCCAGGGAATCCGGATCTATGAAGTAGGGATCTCATACTACGGAAGAACTTACGAGGAGGGAAAAAAGATCAGGATGAAGGATGCTCTCAGGGCTGTGTATTGCCTGATTAAGTACAACATATTCGACAGAAGATATAGGAAACAGTGATCTATTAGAAACTTTATGCATAAAAAACGAAGCCGGGTTTCACTTATTGTTTTCTTTTTACTGGCTGTATGTATCGTTTATGGCAGATTGCTGCTTCCACGGTGGCTGACCTTTGATCATCTCTCCATTTTATCCTGGGATGTGTTTGGTTACTACCTATACCTTCCAGCTCAATTTATCTACAACGATATCGGGATCACCGATTTCAGCTGGATGCAAAAGATCCTTGACCAGTATGCTCCAACCATTGGCTTCTACCAGGCTTATATGGGACCGGAGGGGGAGTATATCATGAAATACCCGATGGGGATGGCCATACTTTTTGCTCCGTTCTTTTTCCTGGCTCATTTTCTTTCCGGACAGTTTGGTTACCCGGCGGATGGTTTTTCAATACTTTACCAGGCATCTGTTGCACTTGGATGTGTGCTTTATGCCATTATCGGGATCTGGTTCCTGAGGAAGATTTTACTTCGCTACTTTTCCGATGCAGTGACCACGATCGTGATGATCCTGCTGGTGGTTGGGACAAACTATTTCCAACTGGTGGCATACGATAGCGCATTGGTTCACAACTCCCTGTTTACCATTTATACCCTTATTATCTGGTTTACTATCCAGTGGCATGACAATCCGAAACTCAGATATGCTTTTCTAATTGGACTTTTTGTTGGTCTCGCAGCCCTTGTCAGGCCTACGGAGATCATCAGCGCACTAATTCCAATTCTATGGGGAATTCATAACAAGGAGAGCTGGCAGTCAAAATGGAAACTGGTCACAGATCACAGGATACAGATTGGTATCATGATCCTTATGACCATTTTGATTGGATCGATTCAACTGATCTACTGGAAAATTCATGCCGGGACCTTTCTCTACTACAGCTATGAGGAGGGTGAACGACTGAAGTTCCTGGCCCCCTATATCATGTTTGTACTCTTATCCTGGAAGAAAGGGTGGCTGATCTATGCGCCCATGATGTTCTTTCCGTTAATCGGCTTCATCTTTCTCTTCAAACGAAACAAGGAGATCTTCTGGGCCGCATTTATCTTCTTTGCTGTGAACTTGCTGATCATATCCTCCTGGACCACCTGGTGGTATGGCGGTAGCCTCGGTCAGCGCTCATTGATGCAATCCTATGCCTTAATGGTATTGCCGTTCGGTGCCTTCATCGTCTGGATTTTAAAGC
Organism: uncultured Bacteroidota bacterium; assembly: GCA_937900965.1. Lineage (GTDB taxonomy): Bacteria > Bacteroidota > Bacteroidia > Bacteroidales > FEN-979 > QYOJ01. Next base: position 17,667 of record CALCGJ010000295.1, read on the forward strand.
GACGATGGTGGCTCCAGGTACCTTTTGTCGCTATCGCTGTCTTCTTTATCTGGCTGAATCTTTTCCAAACCTGGCAGTATATGACCTGGATCATCGACCCGTCGCGCATGACACGGGAGTACTATATGGCTGTTTTCGGAAGGACGAGTGTGCCCGGGGAGGCGCAAAAATACCTGGAGCAGGTGGAGAATTTCGACCGCGAGTTCATGGATGACGGGAATGAGTATGAAAAACGAACGCTTGCGTTTTTCAACTTTGAATATGAGGGGGCCGACCGGGATGTTAACCTGACCATGGATACAGCCGTTTCGGGCACCCATGCTTTTCTGATGGATTCCGTTAAAGAATTTTCTCCCGGACTGAATATGGTTTATCACAGTGCATCACCAAAAGAGGGATCCTGGATTCGGGCTCATGTCTCAATCTTCCCGATCTCCGACATGAAAGAGAGACCCGCCAGCCTGGTGATCACGATGGCGAACAAGGAGGGCAGTTATAAGTATAAATTGATTGACCTTGAAAAGGACTCCTTAGTGCCTGGGACGTGGAATGAAATAATCATGGATTATGAGATCCCATATGTTGAGGATCCTGAAGATGTGATAAAAGTTTATATCTGGAACCGGGGGAAAGGCCTGTTTTATATGGACGATTTGCAAATCGAACTCCTTGAGCCGCGGAAGCATTAATATGATTATTTGAGCCCGATCATGGTGAATAAAAGCAACAAAACCTTCTCCTGGGTATTTTTTCTGGGGATTTTTATATTATCACTCTGGCTTACTTTTTTTCTGCATAAACCGGAACATAATTTATCCTGGAAAGGTGCGATATGGGCTGATAAAGCAGGCTACTACATCTATCTTCCGGCCACTTTTCTCTATCAGTTTGATGTTAATAAAGCTCCTCCAGGTATTGTTGATAAAACCGGCGGTGGGTTTCTCCTTGATGAAAACAGGAACAAGATCTATACTAAATATACCTACGGAGTGGCATTACTCCTCTCCCCTTTTTTCCTTCTTACACATGGGATCGCCCTCCTCTTCAATATCCCGGAACTGGGGGGATTCTCACTCTTGTACCAGAACATGGTCAACCTTGTCGCAGTGATTTACCTTCTCCTGGGTTTACTTTTATTGAAAATTGTCCTTTCAAGGTATTTCAATTCCCGGGTGCAGTATTTCGTGTTGTTCCTGGTTTATTTTGGGACCAACCTGTTATATTACACAGTTGATGAAACACTGATGTCACATGTCTATTCTTTCTTCCTCTTCTCACTCTATCTGTTTGCGCTAATAAGGTTTCTGGAGACGAAAAAATATATCTATTTTCTCCTGATCGCATTTAGTGTTGCGCTGGTTGTGGTAATCAGACCGATAAATGTGATTATTCTTTCTTTACTGATATTTTGGGATGTGACTGGCTGGAAACAATTCCTGAAACGTGTTTTGTTATGGCTTCAACCCAGGCACCTTATTCCCTTTATCCTGATTTTCATTCTATGTATTCTTCCACAGGTCTTTTATTGGCATTATCTTACAGACAATTATATATATTACTCCTATGGCGCCGAAGGCTTTTCACACTGGCTCAATCCCAGGGTAGCCGAAGTATGGTTCTCTCCGTTGAATGGTTTATTTCTCTATACTCCCCTTACAATAGTTATGGCAGCAGGGATGGTCTTTATGATGATTAAGAAAAATAATAACGGCGTACTTCTTGTCATCATATTTATTACAGTCACATACCTTTGCGCTTCCTGGCAAACATGGTATTTCGGATGTAGTTTTGGGCAACGGGCCTTTGTGGAGTATTTTGTCCTTTTCAGTATTCCTATCGGTTTTGTTATCCAAAAAGGGATGCAACAACGGTTTTTAGGTCTGAAGATTATCGGGCTCCTGTTATTATTGAGCATGGTGTATTTTAATATCAGGATGACGTTGATTTATGAGAAATGCTTCTTTGGGGCTTCCTGGGATTGGGATAGGTATAAAAAGCAGATCTTTCAAGCTGGTCTGCTTCCCGGCACTTACGTAAGAACTCTTTTAATTCAGGATTTTGAGAATCAGGATTTTATCCCGGATGATCCAAGATCTTCAGAATTTTTTCATTCAGGATCCTTTTCAGGAACATTTCTCCCATCTAATCCTATCTCCGGACAGTTAGAAATTTATCTGTATGATATCGGGGCTACCACACCCGATACGTTACGGATTAGCTTTTGGGCCTATAAACCACTTCTTTTATCCACACAAACTGACCTTGAATGTTTCCTGATTCATGAAAAAGACACACTATTTCAGAAAAGAATTCCGATTGATGTGCAAATTAGAGGTCTGGATGAGTGGTGTAAGGTCCAATCTCTGATCGCATTACCTGAATTAGATCAATGGGATGCCAGGATTTTCATTCAATTCCGGAACAAGAGTGGGAAGCCTCTTTTCCTGGATGATATTTATGTTGAAATTATGAAATAAATACCAAATTCTTACTGCCTTTTAACAAGCAACCGTCCATTCCCGAAATTTTTGACTCTCTTAAATTCCGGTGTCAGCAGTTCCAGATCAGATTCCATAATATAATAATATTCGACGTCCGTTTCTTTATTAATGTTTTTATTATATGGATATAATGTTAACCAGGGAGTCTTTCCAGTGTGATGGTAGAAGGTGAAAGATGGATGAAAGTACCAATTCGTACAAAGAGTGATTTTTTCTTTCGAATCAGCAGAGGAGTCCTTCAGGTATTCTATTACTTCCAGTGTATTTTCATCATAATTCCATTCTTTCACACTCCTGGGATTGTATGTGCTGATCATGTACCAGATAACAATACCCGGGATGGCAATTGCCAGGAAATAGGTGACGATCTTGTTATTAAAATCATCAATCTCTGCCAACAGACTAACCAACAGGATACTAAATAACGGGTAGAAAAATAGAGCAGTACGTCCACTGAGATTGGGTGTATTCGTAATGGCACATTGGATAATGTTCACGGTTACAGTTAAACACAAAGAAAGAAAAGCAATTGTAATTGGCCTTTTAAAATTATCCCAGGACCAACCTGTTTTGATAAATCGCCATATGATTACGGCAATACTTATGAATAAGAGTATTAAAACCGATATAACCAGTGCATCCGAAGAGATCCATTTTGGAAATCCGTCGGTGTAACGCCAGTTCTCTGCCAGTGAGTAAAGTGTATCCCGGTAAAACCCTTTTGAGGTCCAGTATATGAACTGGTTTGTTGAAGTCATTTTATGCAATGGTGTAATAATCAATGCAAAATATCCGACGGATACAATGGCCAACACCCCCAGTCTTTTTAGAACCTGACTTAGGAGTCCCCAATATTTATGTAGAAAATAGATTCCGCATAATCCTGTAATAGTGATCCAGAATACCAGCAGGGTAAAATTTGCATAGCTTGCCAGGATTGCCATAACACATGCGAGCCAGATGTGTGTATCACGGTTTTTATTGAACCCATACATCAGGAAGCATACTGAGGTGGTTGCCATGGCGGATCCCATCCCATATCCCCTGCATAAACTAAAGAAATCCAGCAGATATGAATTCCCGATAAACAGGAAAACGGCGGCAAGAATCAATACGCTGTTTCGTTTAAATTGCAACCGGATGATGAAATAGGCTGCAACAACATAGCCAATAAAGGAAAGTAAATTCGGCAGACGGACAACCCACTGCTCTTTGCCAAACAGAATAATAAAAAACTTTGTCCACAGTGTATTGAGAATGTGATTATTAGGCCAGTTGTCCGGGTACATCATGATTTCCCAGGCACTATAATTAAAGTAGTACAACGTGGTTGCACACTCATCATGTGTGATGGGGATATGAATTATTTTGTATAGTATGGATATGAAAACCACTCCAAAAATTATCCAAAGCCCGGTATAGTTTAACTTATTCATCGCCCATGTAAAATTAGTATTATTGCATAATTAAACTTCAAAAATGTGATTTTTAGTGCCAGGTTTATATCTGGAAGTAAATTATAAACCGGAGATGGTAAAAAAGGTTCTCATTCTATTTGTTGTTCTAATACTGGCCCTCCCAACTATTCAGTGGAACTTCCATCCCATCTCCTCCTTGGAATTGAAGGGCTATTTTTTGCCCTCAGAAATTGCAAAATTTTCGGCAGAGAACTGGTTTGACGGGATATATCAGCAACAGTTGAGCAAAAATATCGAAGATTCGGTGGGCTTTCGCAGCGATTTCGTCAGGCTATATACACAGCTTGATTTCAGCCTGTTCGGACTCTCTCATGCCAACTCCATCGGCATCGGGAAAAGCCACTACCTCTTTTATTTGGAGGGGATCGATAATTATACCGGAAAAAACAGATTACCCCCTGGTTTCATTGAGGCCCGCGTAAAGCAATACCGTAAATTGCAAACCTATTTACTGGAAAAATATGGAATCCACTTTCTATTGATCATTACTCCCGATAAAGCACAGTTCTATCCTGAGTATATTCCCGACAGGTTTCTCCGGAACTCCAAAGGCCCGGTCAATTACTCATCTTACATCCGGGAACTGGATAAGACAGGCGCTCAGTACATCGATTTCAACCAATATTTTCTGGCGATGAAAGATACCTCCTCGCTCGAACTCTACCCTAAAAACGGATCTCACTGGAGTTCGTTAGGAGCGCTCTATGCCTTTGACTCACTAAGCAGGTATCTGGCTCAAAAACATGGAATAAATATTCCGGTCAGAGTTGTTGACACCATCTTGATTACGAATGAGTTAAGAGGAAACGACGGAGATCTTTCAAGAACTATGAATCTGATATGGGAGCCGCCTCATCCTGCCATGAGTTATGCTGATTATCATTTCAGCGAACCTGAAGGAACGGTAAAACCCCGGGCTCTGTTTGTCGGAGATAGCTTCTACTGGCAGTGGAAAGATCCATTCGTAATTGACAATACATTTGAAGCTCCATATTTCTGGTATTACAGCACAACATTATACCCTGATAGCCGGAAGATATATACCAGTACTTTCGATCTCGATTTCAGGGAACATGTGTTGAACCAGGAGATCATCATTCTGATTCAGTCGATGGCAGGAAGTTGCCATCTTGGGTATGGATTCCTGGAACGTGCCTGTGCCGAACTTTTTTATCCCGAAATGATTGCCGAATATGAGGATGTCATTCGCACAAATCCGGAATGGTTAAAAAATATTGAAGAGAAAGCGAAGAGCCTTGGAGAACCGGTTGCCAGGGTCATATACAGAGAGGCTGTATATTTTGTAAACAGAAAAGTTGAAAACCAAAAATAGAAGACTATGATATTCAGCACCAGTCTTTTCTTACTCTACTTCCTCCCGGCATTCCTGATCTGCTATTTCCTGCTGGCACTGATCCCGAAAAGCTGGCCAAAAAATCTGTTTCTTTTACTGGTCAGCATTTGCTTTTACGCCTGGGGAGCTCCGCTGTTTGTATTTGTGGTGATCGGTTCCATTTTGGCCGATTTCTTCCTTATGAAAGGAGTGGCCGGAAGTGAAGGAGGTAAACGGAAGACACTTTTCTGGATCAGCATATTTCTGAACCTGGGGATGCTCCTCTATTTCAAATACATGAATTTCTTTGTAGACCAGTTTAATGACATCCTGAGTTTGTTTGGTACTCACCCGGCCGAATGGACTAAGATAGCTCTCCCAATCGGGATATCCTTCATCACCTTCCAGAAACTATCTTATACCTTCGATATCTATAAGAGAAGATATGCCGCAGTACCCCGTTTGCAGGATTATGCCTTGTACATCCTGATGTTTCCACAGCTTCTCTCCGGTCCCATTGTCAGGATAGGGCAGATCTATGATCAGATTCGTGACCGGAAAGCGCAGGAAAACTCAAACGAACGGTTGATCGGTTTCTATCGCTTTGTAATCGGACTGGCAAAAAAAGTGCTGATCGCCGATGTCCTGGGTGTTACAGTCAACGAAATCTTTGCACTGAACTCACTGGAACTATCATCCAGCCTTGCCTGGGTGGGTGCGATCGCGTATACCTTTCAGATCTATTTCGACTTTTCCGGATATACAGATATGGCAATCGGCCTGGCAAAAATGGCAGGGTTCCGGCTGCCCGAGAATTTCAACTTTCCCTATATCTCTACCAGCATTACAGAGTTCTGGAAACGGTGGCACATCACACTCTCCACCTGGTTGCGCGATTACCTTTTCCTCCCCATCGCCTATTCGACTTCACGGAAATTGCCAAAAGAACGTTACATGGGGATCCGTACGGATAAACTACTCTACATCTTTGCTGCTGCCGTCACGTTTCTTATCTGCGGGTTCTGGCATGGAGCCGCCTGGACCTTTATCTTCTGGGGAGGTTATATGGCCTTTTTCCTGATCCTAGATCGTCTCTTTCTGGTAAAATGGATGAAAAAAACGGGACGGATCCCGGCAATCATCCTCACATTTCTGTTCCTGGTAATCGGTTGGGTAATCTTCCGTTCGGAGAGTCTTGATTTTGCTTATTTCTATGTTCGCCGGATGTTTCTCTTTGTGGATATGCCAAATGATATATGGCTGAATTCCAAATTCTGGACCATGTTGACCATCGGCATCTTCTTCTCTTTTTGGGGGGGCTGGAAACAGATCGAACAGTGGAGTGAAAAGCTTTTTACCAAACCGAAGAGTGGTATTGTAATCCTTTTTGGGGTCCTGGCGATCCTGTTATTTATCCTGAGCGAGGCTACCATCACATCAACGGGATTCAGCCCGTTCATCTATTTCAGATTCTGAGTGTATACTGAATACAATGACTTATTATTTGTTTAAGAACATCGTTGAATCATGCGTTTTGCAAAACATCTTGTACTCTTACTGATCCTTCTCTTTTTGGTTCTGCCTTTCTTTCAGAGCCATCTACCTTTGGTACAGGAACAGAAGCTGGCCGGGTTTTTTAAACTGGCAGATCCACCCTCCTGGAACCTGTTTACATACCAAGAATGGTTTGCCGGGACATTTCAGGATCAGATCAGCCAAGGGTTAGAAGATCATATCGGATTCAGATCAACTCTCTTTCGCCTGCACAACGAATATGATTACAGGCTGTTTGGTATCACACATGCCCAGGGTTTCATCCAGGGAAAAGAGGGCTACCTGTTTGAAGAGGATTACATTCTTGAGTACACGGGCGACTATTTCATCGGAAAGAAAACGATAGATTACAAGTTGGAGAAACTACAGCAGGTTTACCGGCAACTCGAAAAAGCTGGTATCCCGTTTTTGCTTGTATTTGAGCCGGGGAAAGCCAGTTTTTTTCCGGAATATATTCCTGACCGGTATCATCCGGAGGATAAAACCATCTCAAATTACGATTATATTACCCATCGGGTGAATGAGTTGGGAATCCCATCCATGGATTTTAATCAATTATTTATTCAGATGAAAGATACCAGCCCCTATCCACTGTTCCCAAAATACGGCATGCACTGGAGTATCTATGGGGCAGTTGTAGCATCTGATACGATCAATAACTACCTGGAATTTATTTGTGAGACAAAGCTTCCAGAGATAGGAATCAGTAATATAGACGTTTCGGATTCACTGCGATGGACAGACAAAGATATTGGAGATATGCTGAACCTGATATTTCCCCTTCCGCCTGATACAATGGCTTATCCTGTACTTACGTTCGATTCTTCATCAGGTAAACAGCTTTCCGTACTGGTGATTGCCGACAGTTACTATGTGAACATCATCCATGATGTTTCCGGTCATATTTTCAAAAATCAGGAGTACTGGTATTACAACTCCAAATTGTATCCGCATATCATCGATGACGATAATCCGGTATATGTGGATAAACGTTTCCTGAAAGATAAATTGATGGAGTTTGATGTCATTCTCCTGATGGTTTCAGAGATCAATCTCCACTGTGGCTTCTGGAATTTTGCCGACGAAGCCTTCCAGGCTTTTTACCCCGACCACCAGGATCCGCCATGGTATCCTGATCAGAACAAAATACTCAACGAGCGGGATTGGTTCAGGTTCATGGTATCCAAGGCAAAGGAAAGCCATCTTACACTGGAGGATGTGATTATCAGGGATGCAAAATACATCTATCAATCCAAAAATCATTAAACTTGCATTATAATTATAATTAGGTGCCAGATGAGGATCTCTAAGATTTTACCGGTGTTTGTATTGGCAGCTTCCATGATCCCAGGTTTTTTAGCTGGTCAGGATGGGCCGGCTGCTCTGGGACTTGACCCGGAGGCATTGAGTCTGCAGGATCAGTTTGTTCTCTCAAATGTCCCGTTGCTGGAGCTGCCCGACAGCTACAAAGGCCCAAATGCTCCATTGGTTCCTATCTCTGTCGATAACTCCACTCAACCCTATTTCCGCTCGATTACCACACAATCAGGGTACGAATGCGGACAATCGGCAGGTGTCGCTTTCAACTTTACTTACGAAATAGACCGGTTACGCAACGTACCGGCAAGCAACACCGATTATCAATACCCTACTCATTTCGTGTGGAACTTCCTGAATAATGGCTATAATTATACCGGGTCCAGCTTTTTCGACTCCTGGGAGATCGTCAGAGCCTGTGGAACCATGAATGTGACAGATTATGGAGGAGCACTGAATACCGGCGGATATAAACGGTGGATCTCCGGGTATGATGCTTATTACAATGGGATGAACAACCGGCTCACTGCGGTCAAGGCCATTCGGGTAGACAATCCTGAAGGGCTTCAGACATTGAAATACTGGCTATGGGATCATTTGGAGGGATCAGCTGTTGGTGGGGTGGCCAATTTCTACGCCAAGTATTTCAGTTCGACCCCTTCGGTATTTCCAACCGGAACACCCGAGGCCGGAAAGTATGTGCAGACTTACTGGGGGCCAAGTCCTTCGCATGCCTGGACCATTTGCGGATACAACGACTCAGTCAGATACGACTACAACAACGATGGCCAGTATACAAACAATATCGACATCACAGGCGATGGATTGGTGGATATGCACGATTGGGAGAAAGGGGGATTGAAATTTGCCAATGGCTATGCAGGTACAGGATGGTGTAACCAGGGATTCTGCTACCTGATGTACAAAACACTGGCTGATAATATTGGTTATGGCGGCATCTGGGAACATACGGTATATGTGGTTGATGTCAAAGAGAGTTGTGACCCTCAACTTACCATGAAGATATCCCTGAAACACACTTCGCGCGATATGCTGAAAGTGACTGTCGGAATGTCTCCCAACCTGTCGGCAACAACCCCCGACTATGTATATGAATATCCTATTTTCAACAACCAGGGAGGAGCCTTCTACCTGCAGGGAGGAACTTCCGAAGCAGATAAAACAATTGAGTTTGGGCTTGATCTTGCACCGGTTCTAAGCAACCTGGTCTCCGGACAGATGGTCAAATATTTCCTGGAGGTCCAGGAGGATGACCCGGGAAACACATCTTCAGGTGAGATCATTGAGATGGCCCTGATAGATTATACCGGCAGCACACCTCAAACAATCGTCTGCCTATCCAATCATGTGCCCCTGCTCAATGATGACATCACACGTGTTTCGGTAAATTGGGGCCTTACATTCAACAAACCCTCTATTACCACCACTTCATTGCCTGTTGCCCAGATGTATCAACCCTATTCGTGTCAGCTATTCGCTGCAGGAGGGAGCTCTCCGTATCTCTGGGATGTAAAGCTTGATTACCCTGAGAACATAATCGCTGCGACGTTTCCGGAGGTAACTTCACAGCAGCTGGTTCCAACAAACAGCAATACAGGGTTTGCCATCAAGACGCTTGATTTTTCTTTTCCCTTCTACCAGAAGCTGGTCAACAAGCTCTATATCTATGCTGATGGCTTTATTGTGTTCGACGACAAACCATTTACATACCCTTACCTGGTTGATCCTAATTTGCTGTTCCGTCAAACTGCCATTCTCAGCCCTTTTATGACAGACCTGCGGTTGTATTATAACCTGGGCGATGGGATCTGGTATGAAGGTGATGCCAATTCGGCAACTATCAGGTGGAAGGCCTCTATAAATAACATGTCGGGATCCACAAGCCTCAATTTTGCTGTGAAAGTATACCGAAACGGATTGATCGAATATTATTACGGCGACATGATTTATCCTGTTGGTACCCAGTGGACAGGTGGCATGTCGGGCGGCGATAACAAAAACTACCAATATTCCCAGTTGCACAACGGGAGTTCAATTTCAACAAACACCAAAGACAACTTCGCTCCCTGCGGTTATCCGGTGGAAATGAAGCTGTCAGAAGATGGCCTGTTCAGCGGCATACCCCAATATCCTTATACCAACCAACAAATCAACTTCAGGGTTACTGATAACAACGGAATTGCCAATACGAAATTTTTATACTTCACAACCAACGGGTTGTTGTTTGATTATACTATAAATTCAGGGGGAGACAGCCTGGTAGAATACGGAGATACAGCCCTGATCTCATTCAGTCTGACTAATCTCGGGACACAACAGGTAACCGGAGCCAACACATGGATCACCGAATGGGATCCCTTTATCACCCTGATAGACAGCGTTCATTATGTTGGGACAATAGGAGGAGGCCAGACAGTGACATTCCCCGATGCATTCTCTTTCCGTGTATCGACTGATGTCCCCGATCACCATTCATTTAACATCATTTTTCATGAGATCTCCAACCAGCAAAACTTTGAAACCAGTATTGATCTGATAGCCTTTGCCCCGGAAATTGTTATTGGTAATGTTACTTTGGTTGATGGCGATAACGGTCGGCTGGATCCGGGTGAGACATCTGAGATGGTAGTTGATTTTGAAAATCACGGAGGCGCCAAAGTACTTAATTTACAGGCCGTTTTAAATTCCGGCGATTCACTCCTCACCATCGTACAGGGTTCGGGCACCATCCCGCTGCTTAAACCCGATTCAGCATACCAACTCTCATTCTCAATTGCAGCATCGCATCAGGCTCCCTTTGAGCATCTCTACCTGTTAGAGGCAGCGGTTACTGCCAACAACGGGTATTCAGGCAATGACAGTATCTGGCTGCTCTCCGGTGAGATTATTGAAGACTTTGAGACGGGTAACTTTGAGAAGTTCCCCTGGTACTTTGGTGGATTTGCCAATTGGAGCATTGACACCTTCCAACCTTATGAAGGAGAATATGCCATCAGTTCGGGATGGATATATGAAGATATGGAGACAGAAGTCATCATTACCCTGAATATTCTGGCTAACGGGGAAATCAGCTTCTGGAAAAGGGTCTCCTGCGAAGATGATCCGAACGGGACCGATTATGACTACCTGTCCTTTTTCATCGATGATCATGAGATGCAGAGATGGGACGGGGACATCCCATGGGAAGAGGTAAGTTTCCCGGTATCTAAAGGACACCATACCTTTAAATGGAGCTATCAAAAGGATAATTCACTCTCAGCATTCTATGACCGATGCTGGCTTGATTTCATCACCTTCCCACCTTTCGAGGGTGCGCTTCCCCAAATAGAGGTTAATCCTCTCTCTTTGTCGAAAAGCCTTGATCCCGGCCAGACCGGCACCGAAAATCTACAGATCACAAACAACGGGGGAGGCCTGCTTCACTATGCGCTGCAGGTGTTTGACACGGCCGCCGCCAAAAATCCGGAAACAGACAACCTGACCGGAACCGTCATCAGTTGTTCTTCATCCAGCCTGGTGCCAGGTGAGACATTCAACTGGTCGTTCACAGTAAATAATGCCAGTACCGACAATGAATACTTGAAACATATCCGGATGGATTTCCCTGAAGATGTCACAGTTACAGGAGCGACAAATTTCTCCGGAGGGTCACTGGGTGACCTGGTCTACGACGGGACAACCGGGAGCGGGATCTCCGCTAGCTGGCAGGGAGAGAGCGGAGGAGGTCTTGGCGTAATCAAACCGGGCGAGACAGCTACATCGGTGGTAAGCGGTACCATTGACCCGGGCAGTACATTTGATGCATTCATTGTTTACCTGGTGGAAGGTGATCTGGCAGGAGCAGATCCACACAGTACATCCGGGGATGTTCGGATCGCTAACGAAGGGATCTCAAACAGCTGGCTGAGTTTATCCGCCAATACAGGCAGCCTCTTACCGGGGGCTATCGACCAGGCGACTGTTAATTTTGATGCCGGATCGCTGGAACCGGGAGATTATTATTGCAATCTACTTGTGCGTGATCACTACAACAACATCACGGTAGTACCGGTCTTTATGCATGTTAACTGGCCGGTGTGGGTTCCCCGGGAAGAGGGCCAACACGGCGTGCTTACTTGCTATCCCAATCCATTCGACCGGCAAACAGTGATCAGCTATTCCCTTGACACGGATTCCCGGATACAGCTGGATATTTTCAACCTGCAGGGGGAGCATATCCGGAACCTGGTTCATGCCAGGCAAACACGGGGCGATTATCAAGTCACATGGGATCGGAATACCGGTGAAGGATCTTATGTAAAACCTGGTGTTTATTCTCTCAGGCTCACAACCGCCACACAAACACGAACAATTAAACTCATCCTGATCAGATAACAACACCTTATGAAGAAGAGAAAGAGATTGTTTATCATTCTCGGTTCGGCTGTTATTTTGCTGGTAATCCTGGCCGTAGCGGTGATCAAATATGTACCCTGGAATAAGCTGATGAAGGTTCCGTCATCCAACGAAGGGGCTTTCGCTCAACAGGACCCGATGCGGAATGTCGCTCCAAATTCGTTGAGTTTTGACTTTGAGGTAGATTCTGCACAGGACTTACCAAACGGGATCTACGAAGGAATTGCCCATTCCGGGAAATACTCGGCTAAGGCATTTGGAAAAAACAGCTTCTCCGTCAACGTGGTCCGGACTGCCGGGGAGATAGGACTGGAAAACCTGAATGCAATAGCCATGAGTGCGTGGGTATATGTCTTCCCCACCGACAACGAGGTGAACGGATCCCTGGTGTTTGCTGCAAACAACTCAGTTGGCGTCAATATTTGCTGGAAAGGAGTACACTTTACAGGGCCCATGATCCCCAAGGAACAATGGACAAAGGTTAGTGCTTACTTTAACCTCTCGGATGTCAGGCTTCGTCCGGATGACAATATTCAGCTATATTTCTGGAACAACAGCAGCACCGACCTGCTGGTCGATGATTTTTACTATGTATTTGGAGCTCCCCGTGATCGCATGGGCGATTCGGCCAGGGTAGATATGACAAAAGAGGAGGGTTACAGGTCGCAATTTAACTACCCTCCATTTCAGCTAATGATGTTGCAGAAACAGGATATACGGAACGGAGACGGAGTATTCCTGATCCGGAACGACAACTTGAAAGCAGGTGAAATTACACCTGCCGACAAGGTAATCCCGGGGAATTTCATCACGGCAAAGGGAGCCCTTCAGTCGATGTTGGTGATCAAACCTGATGGGAAACCGGAGCTTTATCACTATTGCCAGGCAAACAGTCAATTTGAGGAGATCACGCTGGATTGTCCAACAGAACTCTATCCCATCCTGCGGGGGTTCACATTGGCGAAAGGCTCTTTTCTTCCAAATTCGGGCGATCAGCTATTTGTAGCCGGACCGGAAGGAATGGTCCTCCTCGGATTTGAGGTTACATCTGGCCCCTGCAGTAAGAACGGTTCTGCAGCCCGGGTGAATATTTTATGGAGATCGGATGAACCAATACTCGCAGGTGTTGGCTTGCAGAATGACAGGCAGCTCACATCAGGGGATCTAAGCGGTGACCGGGTTGATGAACTTCTCCTTTTTGACAAAGAGGGTTCATGGAAGATCCTGAGATTCTCACCCACAGGCTCTTCTGCCGGAGAGTGGAAGGTTGTAACAACCGGTGAAGAGTACAAGGTCAGGGAGTGGAACACCGG
>CALCGJ010000296.1 GCA_937900965.1 uncultured Bacteroidota bacterium
GTAGGCAGGCCCAATGCGGGAAAATCGTCACTGGTGAATATGTTGCTTGGAAATGAACGGACCATTGTCACACCTGTACCCGGAACCACCCGCGATTCCATTGATTCAATGTACAATGCATACGGTCTGGAATTTTTATTGATAGATACCGCCGGCATCCGGAAGAAAGGAAAGGTGAAGGAAGATATCGAATTTTACTCGGTGATGCGTGCTATCGGATCTATTGAATACAGTGATGTATGTATCCTGATGATCGATGCCGAACGGGGATTTGAATCCCAGGATATTAATATTTTCTCCCTGATCCAGAAAAACCATAAAGGGATTGTAATCCTTGTGAACAAGTGGGACCTGGTCGAAAAAGAGACAAATACCCATAAGGAGTTTGAGGCAATGATACGGGAACGGATTGCGCCTTTCAAGGATGTTCCAATCCTGTTTACGTCAGTCATCCAAAAGCAGCGGATACTGAAAGCTGTAGAGACGGCTATTGCAGTTTATAAGCGCAAATCCAAACGTATCTCCACCCGTGAACTGAATGATACCATGCTTCCTATCATTGAGCAGCATCCACCTCCCAGAGTGAAAGACAAATCCATAAAGATCAAATACATCACCCAACTACAAAAACAATATCCGGTTTTTATCTTTTTTTGCAGCTACCCGCAATACGTTAAAGAGAACTATCAACGTTTTATTGAAAACCAGCTTCGGGAGAAGTTTGACTTCACCGGGGTACCTATTGATATTTTTTTCAGGCAAAAATAGTGCATGGAAGAGAGCAAGCGGATTGATAAATGGCTGTGGGAAGTACGGGTATTCAAAACCCGAACCCTGGCTACTCTCGCATGCAGGTCCGGGAAGTTACGAATAGATGGTCAGACAGTAAAACCATCCCGTGAGCTCCGCCAGGGCGAAAGGATCACCTTATACCAGGCACCTGTTACCCGTACCTTCCTGGTGGTGGATTTTCCAAAAAGCAGGATAGCTGCCAGGTTGTTGCCAGATTTCATGGAGGAGCTGACAACTGAAGAGGAGTTTCAGAAGCTGAGGTTGATTAAGGAGATAAATTTTGAGTACCGCGACAGGGGTGTCGGACGTCCTACAAAGCGACAACGCCGTGATATAGAGCAGCTTAAGAAACACTGGAAAGAGGAATGATGGGTAAGGGAATCCGATCTGAATCACTCACCGAGCTTGTTTTTCGGAACCGTAACAGGACCTATGGCTCCTATCAGTTACGAAAACGATACCTCAAAACACTGATTGTTTCTGCAGGGGTCGGGACCTCCCTGATCCTGTTGATCTTTATCATTCCTTTTTTGGTTTATCTGATCCGGGATGCTCAGATGGATTTAAATATGGAATATATCTACGAAGTAGAGTATATTCCTTTTGCTCCCCCGGAAGATGTCCAGCTTGTTGAACTGGCGAAATCTCATTCAACTCCGCCGGAGGAGAGACTACTTGCCCCGGTAATTGCCGATACGATTACTCCGGAAGAGGAAGAAAAACCAATCGTAGAGAAGCCCGACAGACAGGAAGAGAAACCAGAGACTTCCGATACAGCCTCATACGGAACTGGAGGTGATGAGATTGGCCGGCAACCGAATACAGATACAGCTGTAGCCACTACCATTGATGTTTACCCGCGTTATCCCGGAGGTGAAGAGGCACGTCTCTATTACCTCCGGCGACATGTATCCTATCCAAAAGCAGCTGTGGACAATAAAATTCAAGGGGTCGTGATTGTGATCTTCGTCGTTGAAGCCAACGGCGCTATTACCAACGTAAAGATCCTGCAGGGAATTGGTGGCGGATGTGACAAGGAGGCGGAGCGGGTAACGAGAGAGATGCCTGATTGGAGTCCAGGAAAACGAAGTGGTCGGCCTGTAAGAGTCATGGTGAAGATGCCAATCGTGTTCGGTTTTCCTGACAAAAAATAGGGACGACCTGACAGGTCGTCCCTACAATATTATTGGATTGCCCGAAATTATACCGGGCATCGTGATTTATTTCTTACCGGGATCTTCTTTTGACGGTTTTGTTGCAGCCTTGCCATGTGCACAACAAGCGCTTTTGCTCTTGACTTTGGAGCATGAAGTTTTCTCAGCACAATCAGCCTTAGCTTTGGAAGTTTGTTCAGTCTTAGTAGCCTCTTCCTTCTTAACGGGCTTCTGAGGCTCCTGAGCGAAGGTTATACCGGCAAAAAATAGGAATACGAAAAGTAAAACAGCTGCTTTTTTCATGTTTATTTTGGTTTTATAATTTAACTTAGATTCATTTTAGATAACGCAAATATATAAAAAAAAGTACATACGATGATAAGAAAATAACTAAAAAGTGTTAATTAATTATTCCAGTCTGTAGATCGCCTCATTGACAACAGCCAGAAATGCTGATTTTTCAAAGGGTTTTGCAATGTAATGCGTACACCCTTCAGCGATTAATTTTTCCCTGTCTCCAATCATTGTATAACCGGTAACTGCGATAATTGGTGTCTCCATGTATTCCGGTATCGCTTTAATCTTTTTGGTGGCCTCAATCCCATCCATGCCCGAACCGAGGTTGATATCCATCAATACTGCATCGTACTTTGTCTCCATTGCCATCTTTACTGCGGTTTTCCCTTCGAATGCATGATCCATCCGAAAGGTAGGTTTCAGGAAAAGTTCGATCAGGTTTCTGTTGATCATATTATCTTCCACTAAAAGAACAAGAGGCACCTCTCTGGTTTTCGAGCGTGGGGATGACTTTGAAGCGAGATCTCTCTTTTCAGGTTGCTGAGAAATTTGATTTTCTGGTTTGTGAGCAGGAAGCCAGATAGTGAAAGTGCTCCCTTTACCAGGTGCGCTAACTACTGTGATCTTTCCGTTCATCAGTTCGCATATTCTCTTGCTGATTGTCAACCCCAACCCACTACCCTGAAATTTTCGGGCATACCCTTCGCTCGCCTGACGAAATTCCTGAAAGATCATTTCATAAAATTCCTGTTCGATACCAACACCGGTGTCCTCAATCTCAATCGTTTGCCAGCTCATTGCATCCTGTGTTACTAAATTGGATCGTATGGTAATACCTCCTTGTGAAGTAAATTTCACAGCATTATCGATGATCTCTTTAATAAGTTGTTTAAAGAGCTGTATGTCTGAACGCACTATAATTTCAGCTGGAAGCTCTGTCTTCAATGAGAGATTTTTTTCACCAAGAGTTTCTTCATAGAGCTTACATATACCCTCAATGAGTGATGTCAGGTTGATCTGCTTAAAAACCATCGTCACTTTCCCTGCCTGTAGTTGTGAAAGAGTGATGATAGAGTTAAGCGTTGTCATCAACCTTTTCCCCGATATATAGATATTGTCGATCATGGGAAAGTATTCACTCTCCTTAAGTTCATCCTTCAGAAGTTCCGAGAACCCCAGAATTCCATTCAGGGGGGTTCGCAGTTCATGACTGATATTAGAGAGGATAGATGACTTCAGCCTGTCAGACTCCTCAGCCTTTTCTTTTGCTAAAATCAGTTGATCCTCATAGATCTTTCGTCCGGTAATATCCTGTGCCACCATAAACAGGTAATTCTCCGAGAAAAGATTCACCATCTTTCCACTTACCAGAACCTGGATCTGTTTATTGTCTTTTGTTTCCCATACGGTTTCAATGTTGTCGAAGGCATGAAGATCCAATCTTCTGATATTCTGATCGTCGATTTCCGTCTTCAACTCGATCCCTTGGATAAATTTCCGCCCGGAAGATTCAAGGATATCTTCCCTTGAATGCCCCAGGATGGTGCATGCTGACTGGTTTGCATCAATGATGCATAAGTCGGCCATGCGAATCAACAGGATTGCGTCGTGGGCTGTCTCGAAGATTGCATGATATTTGATCTCATTACGGCGTATTGATTCCTGGTTCTTTTTCATTCGTTTGGTAATCCTGGTAAGAAGTACATCAAAATCAACAGGTTTGGTGATGTAGTCATCTGCTCCCAGGGTCATGCCGTAAAGAATGTCTTCCCGTTCCGCCTTTGCAGTAATAAAGATAAAAGGGATCAATGAGGTTGTAATGTTATTCTTCAACTTTTCGAATGTCTCATACCCATTCATCCTGGGCATAAAAATGTCGCACAGGATCAAATCAGGCAGCTCCTTCACGGCAACTTCTACCCCCGTTATACCATTATCTGCCGTAACGACATCCATTCCCTCTTCGGTTAAAAAATCTGCGAGACTTTCCGATAGGATCGGATCATCTTCAATAATTAAGATCTTGCTCATACATCGTTGTTTTGGTTGTATTCACGGGGATTCTCACTTCGATAGTGGTCCCAAGATTAACTGTACTATTTACGCGGATCGAACCATGAAGCAGGTCGATACATCGTTTAACGATCGACATCCCCAACCCGCTTCCAGGCATTTCATCACTGTTGCTCCCCCGGTGAAAAGGCTGAAATAATCCCTCCATGTCCGATTCCGGGATCCCAATTCCATGATCTGTTATCAATATTTCAACGTGATTATTTTCAAGTGCGACAGATACTCCTACAGGTTTTTCTTCCTGATTGAATTTTCCTGCATTTGAGAGTAAATGGAGGAGTATCTGTCGCAGGAGTTCTTTGTCGCTGTTTATGTAATCTTCCCCATCCTCAATCTTCAATTCAAGAGAGACTGGCAATTCATTGCTCTTTCTGATCTCCTCAATAAGATCATGTATGAATTCATTGATCCGGAGAGGCTCCAGGTTGACAGATAGGATCCCACTTTGATCTTTCGAGATAAGAGTTACCTCTTCAAGAAGGGTTATCATTATGCTGATGGCTTTTTGGACTCGCTTGATCACTACAGCTTTTTTCTCAGCAGGCCACTTTTCCTGATACTTGCTAAGTAACTGAATATTACTGGAGATAGCAGATAGTGGTGTTCGAAATTCATGGGAAACCAGTGAGATAAAACGGGATTTCAGCTTGTTCAGCTCCTGCTGTTTTGAGAGTATCCGGGATACCTCCAATTCGGCCTCTTTTCTGGTTGTAATATTTCTTATCGAAACCAGGTAGTCCCCAATTTCGGTATCAGAAACCGTGGCTTCGTATGCATTCTCAGAACCGTCGGGCAGATGATGGGTGAATTCAAAAACCTGAATTTTATTCAGGCTGACCAGCTCTTTAATGGCTTTCTGATAACTGGTGATTATATGGAATGGTAATATGTTTTTTATGTTCTTTCCCAGGGGCTTATCTGGTGAAAGGAAGAGCTCAGGTTGATCCGGAGCATTGTAATCAGTGATGATACCAGCTGGATTGATCAGGAATAAAAATCCAGGGATTGCATTGAGCAGAGCTCTTGATTTGGCTTCCGCTAAGGCAACCGATTCCAGCGCCAGGCTTTTCTCCTTTATCACATGATTGAGTTCTTTTTGCTGGACAAAGAATCGTTCCAGCAATTGACCAATCTTTCCAATCTCATCGCGCCGCCGGGAAAGGTTCTTTACAGGTTCGGGATCTTCTAGTGACAGGGAGCGGGCAATCCGATTTAATGGTTTGACGATCCAGTAATGAGTGACAACTACAAAAAGACCGATTAAAAGAATAAACCGGGCAATGGAGATAGAGGTCCACACATAATTGGGCAGCCATGCGATGATCCCATTTTTGAACAAAAAGAGGTTCGGGACAATGGTAATCGCAAAGGCTACCAGGAAAATGATCAGGAATTTATACTGAATTTTCATGGTTAAAATAGCCCAAAAATGATACTCAAAGGTACTCCATGTAAGGCCCTATTCCTACTAAAACACGGGTTTCTTAGTATCTGTCGAAAGAATCCGTTTATGTATAGTCGTTTTCAACGTAAGTGTGATGAAAGAACTCAAAAGAAATGCTGCCATTATCGAATGAATCTCAAGCCTTGAGTCTTGAATCTTGAACCTTGACTCTTATTCCCTGGTCCTGGAGTCGATGATGATGGTGACGGGGCCATCATTTACAAGTGAGACATCCATCATGGCACCAAAATCACCTGTTTGAACAGGTTTTCCAACCATGGTTTCAAGGCTCTTTATAAATTGATTATAGAGAGGGATGGCAGTTTCTGGTTTTGCAGCCCTGATGTAAGAGGGACGGTTTCCCTTTTTTGTACTGGCGTGGAGAGTGAACTGACTGACAACGATGATCTCTCCTCCGGCTTCCATAACCGACCGGTTCATCACTCCCTCATCGTCGGGGAATACCCTCAACCGGATGATCTTGCCCGAAAGCCACCCGATATCTTCAGCGGTATCGGCCTCTTCAATCCCTAAAAGGAGTAACAGACCTTTGCCAATGGAGGCAACGGTTTCGCCGTTGATGATCACGGATGCCTGTGAGACACGTTGCAGGACGATACGCATTTCCAGTTACGAATTACGAATTACAATTTACGAATTTAACATTTTACTTAGATTTGCAAAAAACTACCTATGACAAAGCTCAGTGTCAACATTAATAAGATAGCCACTCTAAGGAATGCGCGGGGAGGGAATCAACCGGATCTGATCAAGGCATCAATTGATTGCGAACGATTTGGTGCTGAGGGAATTACCGTTCATCCACGTCCCGATGAACGGCATGTCCGTTACAACGATGTTTTTGACCTGAAGCCGGTCGTCACTACCGAATTTAATATTGAAGGATATCCTTCAGAGGCTTTCATCAAACTGGTAACACAGATTAAGCCGGCCCAGGTGACACTTGTCCCGGATCCCCCTGAAGCTCTGACCTCCAATGCCGGATGGGATACAGTGAGGAATCAATCATTTCTTCGGGAGGTGATTGCTGAATTCCAGCGAAACGGCATCCGGACCTCAATCTTTATCGAAACCGACCTGATTATGATCGAGCATGCCCGTTCAACCGGCACCAACAGGGTGGAGCTCTACACAGAAGCCTATGCACAGCAATACAGTGGCGGCCGTGAAAAAGCAATCCACCCCTTTGTGACAGCTGCAAAGCTGGTCGGGGAACTGGGCCTGGGGCTCAACGCGGGACATGATCTGAGTCTTGAGAACCTGAAATATTTCAAACAGCAAATCCCCGGTCTGCTGGAGGTCTCCATCGGCCATGCTCTTATATGTGATGCACTATATTTTGGGCTTGAAAATACGATACAGCTGTACCTGAGGCAGTTGAAGGAGTAGGTTCAAATTTCAAATCTCAAATTTCAAATCCCAAATCCCAAATCTCAAATCTCAAATTCCAATAGCCCCTCTCTTATGATAAAATCAGCCCTTACAATTATAAGCCTTATCATTATCCACAGTACTCTTCTTGGTGCTTTACCGGCATCGAAAAAGAACATTCGAAAAGCAAAAAGGATTCATGATAAGGTGCTAACGATCGATTCTCATAACGATACACCACTTAGGATGGTCCGTCCTGATTTCGACTGGGGTGAGCGTCACGATGCAAAGTCATCCCGGTCCAAAGTGGATCTGGTGAGGATGGAGGAGGGGGGCCTTGATGGAGCCTTCTTTGCGATTTTTGTCGGCCAGGGACCACGCACACCAGAGGGGTATGAGAAGGTGAAACAGCGTACGATGATGATCTTCGATACCCTGCTGAACGCAATTAACAGATATCCCGACAAAGTGGGGTTGGCGTTGACACCGGATGATGCATACCGGCTTGAGAAGGAGGGAAAACGAGTTGCCTTTATTGGCGTGGAAAACGGATATCCTGTGGGAAAGGAGATCGGGATGGTTCAGGCACTGTATGACAGGGGTGCAAGGTACATCACACTTGTCCATACACGTAACAATGATATCTGCGATTCATCAACGGATACTCTCGGCTTCGACGGATTGAGCGATTTTGGTTCAGAGGTGGTTGCCGAAATGAACCGGCTGGGAATGATGATAGATGTATCACATGCCTCTGATGCCTCTTTTTATGATATTCTGGAAATTACCCGCTCCCCGATAATCGCTTCCCACTCCTGCGCCAGGGCTCTGTGTGATAATCCCCGGAACCTGGATGATGAGATGCTCCGTGCACTCGCTGCAAACGGGGGAGTAATACAGATGTGTATCCTTAGCGATTACGTCAAAATACCTGCCCCGAACCCACAACGCGATTCGGCCAGGGCAGCCGTAAGAGAAAAATTCCGGGGCTTTGAGGATCTTACTGATGAGGAGATGAAGCAGGCCCGGAAAGAGTGGTATGGCATCGAGGATCAGTTCCCCAGGGAGCTTGCGAATGTAAGCGAAGTAGTTGACCATATTGACCATATCGTTGAAGTGGCCGGGATTGACCATGTGGGTATCGGAACCGATTTTGATGGGGGAGGTGGTGTAACCGGATGCTATGATGTTTCTGAGATGGGGAACATCACCCTAGAATTGGTAGAACGGAATTACTCTGAAGAGGATATCCGTAAGATATGGGGTGGAAACCTGATGCGGGTGATGAACGAGGATAGTAGGATAGCACAGGAGATTGCTTACAGGAGATGACCGAATGAAGATCATCATCAGCCTCATACCGGTATTGTTATTTCTTGGGTTGTTGCTCTTTTTCGACAGCTTCCGCCTTGTCAACCGCTGGATTCTGATCGTTTGTTTGCTTTGGGGGGGTGTTTCGGCATCCATAAGTTTAGTTGGAAACAGCCTGTTGACGGAAATCTTTAACATCCCTTTTGATACACTTTCACGGTATGTGGCTCCCTTCACTGAGGAGATTTTGAAGATGATCATTCTGATCTTTCTGATATCCCGCCATCGTATCGGCTTTGCAATTGATGCTGCCATTTACGGATTTGCCGTGGGTTCGGGCTTCGCCTTCACCGAAAATCTGATCTACCTCCTGCAGCTTGGCGCTGAACAATCGAACCTCTGGATCTGGATATCCCGTGGGGTTGGTACCGCTGTGATGCACGGGGGAACTACTGCCATCGCCGGTATTATCCTGGTCAACAGACTTACCGACTCCCGTAAGCTACTCCAGCCCTTCCTCCTGGCTATTGTGGTTACCTATTTTATCCATGCACTCTACAATGCTTTTCTGATCTCCCCAATTCAGTCGGCATTGGTTGTAATCGTCCTGATCCCTTCGATACTTTTGGTTGTCTTCCTGCTTGGTGAACGTAACCTCAAAAAATGGCTGGATATTGGGATGGATGCCGAAGTAAGTCTCCTGTTGATGATTAACCATGGCAAATTCTCAAAAACCCGCGCCGGGGCATACCTGTTATCTGTTAAAGATCATTTTCCAAAAGAGGTTGTTGTGGATATCTATTGCTTTATGGCCCTCTACATGGAGCTATCTGTCAAAGCAAAAAGCCTGTTGCTTCTCAGGGAAAATGACCTGCCACTCCCCATGGACCCTGATATAATGGATAAACTGCATGAGCTGGATCACCTGAGGAGACGGATTGGGAAATCGGGAATCCTCGCCCTCCGGCCTGTTCTCCGGATGAACCGCGCAGATATTTGGGCCCTCTCCATTCTCAAACCGGATTAAGAAATATTGATTATCTTTATTTCCTATTATGAAACGAAAACATAAAATTCTGATGGCCATCGGTGCAGTGATTCTGGCCATCGTATTCATTCTGTTCTTCATCAGCCCCGATACTGTTGGCCTGTTTACCGGAGGAGAATGAGAAGAATTGCCATAGATTGCCATTAATTGCACATAAATTGCCATAGATTGACCAATGAGTGATTTTGTCTCAGCGTTGCTTAGCAGTGATCTGCAGTTGATTCGTGGGGTTCCGAAAGCAGATCTTCACAACCATCTGCTTCTGGGGATGAAGGTTGATCGGATATCCGGGCTCTCAGGCAGGAGGATCAAGCCCTTTCAATACAATGGCAATGGAATCCAGGATATCAACAACTGGATAAGCGAGCAATATATTCCTGTTTTGAAGATCCCCGGGATTTTTCCCAAACTTATTGAAGCCGGTTTTCAGCAGGCGGTTGATGATGGTATTACAGTTCTTGAGGCAAGTATTGATGTCGGATTCGGAAACCTGTCCGGGATTCCTCCTGAAGAGGTTGTGGAGACGCTGCGTTCTGCACATCAAAAGGTGGCTCCTCACATGATCTTCCGCCCTTGTCTGGGCTTTCCCCGAAGCCTGCCGGTGAGGAAACTGTTGCGTTTTTTCGAACCCTACCTTGACCTGAACTTTTTCACATCAATTGACCTGTATGACGATGAGATGAGTCAGTCAGTCCATAACTACAGGGAGATTTACCGTTTCGCCAAGCAGATGGGATTTCGTTGTACCGCTCATGTCGGTGAGTTTGGTACAGCCGATCAGGTGAGGGAGGCCGTGGATGCCCTGGATCTTGATGCAGTACAGCATGGTATTGCTGCGGCTTCCTCTCCCGATGTGATGAAGTGGCTGGCAGAACGCAGTGTTCCGTTAAACATCTGTCCGACCAGCAACCTGGTTCTGCAACGTGTGAAATCCTATGCCACACATCCTATCCGAATCCTCTTTGATAATGGCGTCAAAGTTACTGTCAACTCCGATGATGTAACACTCTTCAACCAGGGAGTTTCGGAAGAGTTTCTGCACCTGTTTCAGGCGGGTCTGTTCTCGGCAGAGGAGCTTGACGGGATCAGGGAATCGGCTTGCCCCCAAAGCCCCCTTTAGGGGGTTTGGGGGTCATTTTTTTAATTTAATCCGCTCTATCCTCTCCACAAACTTCCTTAATGTATCGTGCAACAGGGTGAGGTAAAGCACCAGCGACATCAGCCAGATCACACCAAAGTTAAACCAGAGGGTATCGATATGGAGACCAAAGAGGTTTTTATAGGGAGCATAAAAATGGGCTCGTCCGATACTGGATTGGGGATCCATTAAGATCGGGTCTTTCTTTCTGATAAGCCTTCCTTTTGCTTCGATGGTCTTGACGACTGAATTCTGATTCAACACAAAATCTGCGAGACTCTGGTTATAATAGTTCTGGCGCATCTTATAGAGAGCTTCCTGGCCGGTTTCGCCAACCAGCTTTTCATATAAACCATCGCGGCGGGAGGTAACCGAGGAGAGTCGTGAAGAGAACAGCCGGCTGAGGGAATCGAGGTACTGCGAAGTATGAAGTTTAACCACATCCGAAAACCTCTCAGGGGAGAGATCCCCAAGACCACTGAAGGGTTCGAAACCGGCTTCCTGGCTTAGCCGGGTAATTTCATTGTTCAGGATGGCAAAGTAATTCTCCGTTTTCCTGGGTTCACGGTCAAGTTTCAGGTTCCTCTGGCAGGCATCCAGTTCAGCCTGGAGGGTTGGTATGGCATAAGCAGAAATGTAAGAATAGTGACTGATCTCTTTGTCATAGGGATAGAAGATCCGCTCGTAGCGGTTGTTCTTAAACTGATGTACTGCCATAGCTTCATAGGACCAACGGGATGTCATCAGGTCCCCCACAATGGGCACAAAGGTGCGTGAAGAGATAGTGGGGTTGAGGTTGTCGAAGGGTACGATGGTACCACTCAACAATAGCTGAGGAACAAGAATGAAAGGAATCAGGATGTAGATCGCTACTACTGATTTCATCCCCGACGAGATGTTCAAGCCAACCATGTTGGCAAAGCAGGAGGTGGCGAAAAGGATTAGGAAATAACTCCAGAGCATACCCCGGATATCGAGGATCAGGTTTCCAACCAGAACAAATGAAAATGCCTGAATGGCGGATAAAGTAAAGAGTAGTGCGATTTTGGAGTTCAGGTAGCTCCAGCGACTGAGGTGCAGAAAAGCTTCCCGTTTCAGGATTTTCCGGTCGTGGATTATCTCTTCCGCACTTACCATCATACCGAAAAAGAGGGAGACGACAACACTCATAAACAGGTAGGCTATCAGGTTACTGTTTGTTCCAAAGAGGTATGTTTCGCCAGGATAATAGCGGGCAAGAAAAGCCAGGAGAGCTGCCAGGACAGGTGCTTCCAGGAGATTGATCAGGAGGTATTGTGTATTAGTAATTTTGGAAAGCAGGTTTCGTGTCCCAAAAATACGGAACTGCTTCAGGAGACCCGGAACTTTGAACTGGTGTTTTGGTAGCTCCCGTTTCAGGGTCTGTATTTTCTGACCGGGCTGGATATTCTTCAGAAAATGTTCATACCAATCCCCTGGTGTAGTTTTACGATTGGTGCTCAGCTTGCCATATTCGTTGATTACTTTGGCTTCTGTGATCTGAAGAATCTGCTCTGGATTCACATAACCGCAGTTATAACATTCGCTTTCATTCGGGTTTACGTGGCTGCTCAGGGTTTTGAAATATTTTATGGCATCAATAGGATTTCCGTAATAGATTGGGAAACCTCCCTTGTCAAGGATCAGCAATTTATCGAACAGCTTGAAAATATCGGAAGATGGCTGATGAATGTTCACTACCACCAGTCGTCCTTTCAGTGTTTGCTCTTTCAGCAGAAGCATCACCATTTCTGAATCCATTGAAGAGAGTCCTGATGTTGGCTCATCGGCAAAGAGCACCGATGGCTCCCTGATCAGCTCCAGAGCTATATTCAGTCGCTTGCGTTGCCCTCCGGAGATGAACTTATTGAGTGGATCCCCAACCTTAAGGTGACGAATTCCGGCCAGGCCGATGTCGGAAAGGATCTTCATCACCGACTTTAGCAATTGTCGCTTGGTAAAAGCACTGAAACAGAGTTTTGCGTTATAATAAAGGTTCTGGAATACAGTGAGTTCGTCAATCAGAAGGTCATCCTGGGGAACAAACCCGATTACACCCTGAAGAACATCACGATCGGCATGCAGGTCATACCCATTGAGCAGGATCCGACCCCTGGTTAGCGGTAGATTTCCGTTTAGCAGGTTGAGCAAAGTTGATTTCCCAACACCACTGCCTCCCATTACCCCGATCAGCTCTCCGGAGCGTGCGGTAAAACTGAAGGGATGGATCCCGTTGGTGCTGTTTTTGAAGCGGAACTCAATCTCTTCTCCGGAATATTCAATAGCGACAGATTCTTTGGTATGAAGAAAGCGTGCTGCTACATCTGTGTAGTATACAGGGCTTATTTTCAGGCTTGTGAGAATTGATCCGTGGTTCAGGATTACTGCTCTGAAGGGAACCAGGTTGTTCCCGTTAAGGTTGATTACATCTTTGCCGGTATACCTGCAAATTAGCGAATGGATTAGTGGCAGGTAAAGTATGAGGATCTGACCGTCGAGGTTCTCCCGAAACATGTGTTTTTGGGATTCAGGATGATTTAGGGCATCAATGAGCAGTAAATTTTTCTTGTCGAGACGAGTGCTGTCGGGATCAAGAATAAAGGAGAAGCAGTTGTTGAAGAGTGGCTCGGGAAGGTTAAACGTCTCACCGATTATCTGGAGGTATCTATTCTCATCTTCTGTTAAAGAGATGGACCCGGTAACTCTTCTTCCATGCTCTTCTTCCAGGTATTCCAGAAACTTCAGAAAAACGATCATTTTATCCCGGAGTTGGAGTCCTTTGTTCACCCTCAAACAGATTTCCGAGATTTTTCCTGCCGTATCGTGAGCGTCATCAGTCTCATCCATAGGCTGATGGAAGAAGAGAAGTTCGTCAAAAAGTTTGAGGTACTCATCCAGCTCCTGACTGCTAAGGTGTGGTTTCAGGAATGATGAAATGATTGTTCGTGTGCTCTCACGGTTTGCCTGTTGCCCCGATGCTGCCACAATAGCAAAGAGCTGGACAAGGGCCATTAAGATCGGTTCTGACATATGGGTAAAATAATCAGCCCAAAGATAATGAACAATCATAAAAAAACAGGAGTAATCTGAAGAATACCCCTGTTTGTAGAGACGAGGCATGCCTCGTCTATGAATGAATATTATTGGGTCAATGCATTCCTGACTTCTGCAATCACGTCGTTGAGCCCGTTGGCTTGCTTAGAATCAAGTTTTTTCTCCGGGTCCATCTTAATAGTTGTTAAGACAAGTTTCAGTTTGAGCATCTCATCGTACAAGGATTTCATCGCGTCAACTCCCTGGTAAAGATCCAGGATAGTCATAAGCTGTTCGTAGTTGGAAGTTTGTTTAAAGATGATTGCTGAGATCTTAGTGTTGTCTTCGGCAACGACGTTAAGTGAACTTGCAAGGTATAGGCCTTCAACAAACGCTCCAACAGCGATGTAGACAGCAACCTGGTTACGGTTGTTCTTTGATAGAAAATCGTTGGTAGAGAGAAAGATACCTGAAACCATATTGACCAGGGAATCTTTGTTGTTATTAAACTGTTTTATCTTTTCAACGAGATTGGGATGATAGATGCCTGCAATACCCAGTTCATCTGCCAGTTGGCGGGTGCAACCCAGGAACTGGTTTGTGTTGTCGATAATATTATAGGTGGCGGAATATGCCAGGTCAGCACTGTAAACTCCCAGGTTAATGGATTTGCTTTTCTCGGTCATGTATTTTCCGACATTTTCCACAGGATTTGTGATGTCAAAGATGTATCCGGCTTTAGCCTCCTGCAGAAGCGTGGTGACTTCAAATGGTGTAGGCATTTTATACAGCAGGTTCATCGCTTCGGGGCTGAGTGATAACTCCTTGCTGATTGTATCAGTGGCCTCTTCGTTTGCCTTTTGGTTGCCTGCACCACCACATCCTGCAAGTAAGAAAATGGAAACAGCTATTGTGGTTACAAGGCTCAGGGATAAATTGGACTTTGTGTTCATAATCTCGTATAATGAGTTAATAGATTGGTTTCGGTCATGCGAAAATACGGGAATTTTTCAAAACAGGGAAATTTTTTATCCCTCTTGTTAATGCCTGATCAGCACTTTAATGCTTTCCGGCTTTGCAGCCATTTTGAATCCCTCTTCAATTTCGTCGAAGGGAAAGACTTTTGTAATCAATGGTTCCACATCCACCAGTTTTTGGCTGAGAAGGCTGAGAGCAGGTTCAAAGACCCCACAACGGCTTCCAATGATATTAAGCTCATTCACCACAATCTGGTTTAGGTCGATTTTGGCAGGATCTGCTACGGTTGTTTTGAGAATCAGCTTCCCCCGGGGGCGCAGGTGTTTCATGGCAATGCCAAAGCCATCAGGACTCCCGGTACAATCTACGCAGATCTCTGCCCTATCATCTGGATGAAGAGTATCCACGTTTTTTGTGGGAAGGCCCAGGCCCCGCGCGAACTCCACCTTATGTGGATTGACATCGAACAACGTATACTCGCAACCCGACAACCGGAATACCTGTGTGATCAGGAGGCCAAGTTTGCCGGCTCCAAAGATGAAAACGTTGTCGGTCGGATTTATTTTAGTTTGTTCAAATATCTCTAGAGCTGCCGCAAGTGGTTCTGTAAAGACAGCATTTGGAAGCTCTACATTGGGCGGTACAACATGGAGGTTTTTCTCAGGAAGTACAACATAGTCGGCAAAGGCACCTGCATGTTCGAAAATGCCCATGACCGACCGGTTTGTGCAGTGGCTCTTCCTTCCTGTCTGGCACATGTAGCAATGGCCACATGAGATGTTGATCTCGCCGACAACATCCTTACCGAATAACCGACTTTTCTCAGAAACGACCTCCCCTACGAATTCGTGACCCAGGATGCCCTTGAAGCCCATATATCCTTGAAGGATCTCCAGGTCAGTATTGCAAATAGAGGAGTAGCGCACACGGATCATCACTTCGCCCTGTTTAGGTGTAGGATCAGGGACTTGCTGCAGGGATAGTTTCCCGTCGTAAACCAAAGCTTTCATAAATGGATCATATTTTTAACAAAAAAAACAATTTTTTCTCAGGTTATCATCGAATTTCGGAATAAATTTACAATCTCTTCATATTTTTAGCTGCAGTTATATGAGATTGATGAACAGGATTCTGTTTCATACCCTGATGATATTTCCTTTTCTGCTAATCACATTTGCATGTGACCGGCATCCCGAAGAGAAGGACATTTCTGTAACACAAAATAGTAAAAGAGCCATTTACAATCCGGATTCACTGCAAAAAGTAACGTTGTTGCCTTACTGGGTGACCACGGCACAGTTTGCAGGGTACTATGTAGGCAAAGAGAAGGGCATCTTTGCCCGGTATGGAATCGACCTGGAGGTAATGTCATTTCAGACAAACATGAATATGGAGGAGATGATCCGGCACCAGGTGGCAACTTTCTATATCTCCTGGCTGGTCAATGCCATCGACCTGAAAGATTCCGGTCTTGATATCGTCAATATCGCACAACTCTCTTCCAGATCATCCCTGTTATTGCTTACAAAAAAAAGCAGTGGGATTGAGACCATCAGTGATATGGAGGGTAAGCGGGCAGCCATCTGGTCAGGCTTCGAACTGCATCCACAAGCATTATTCAAGAAGAACAAAGTCAATGTGAAGATTGTTCCGATCGGCAGCAGCAACAACCTGTTTCTCTCCGACGGTGTAGAGATTATCAATGCTAACTGGTTTGATGAATACCACACGATTATCAATTGTGGCTACAACGAGGATGAACTGGAAACCTTTTTCTTTGCTGACCATGGTCTCAATTTCCTTGAGGATGGGATCTACACGTTGCAGTCGACACTGGATGCCGATCCCACATTATGTAAACGGTTTGTTGAGGCAGCCCTGGAGAGCTGGAGGTATGCTTTTGAACATCCTGAAGAGACTGTCGATATTGTACTTGCCAGGCAACACAAGCAGAATATACCTGCCAGCCTCGTTCATCAACGATGGATGCTGGACAGGTATCATGATCTTTACTATCCTGAAGGCAATACGTTCCTTAATACCAGTCTGAAAAAATCGGAATACGAAAGCAATGCCAGGGTGTTGCTGGAAGCAGGACTGATTAGTAAGATTCCCCCATTCCATGAATTTTTTATCCCTGTAATAAGCTCCTGGCGTGATTTGTAAAGAACGAAACAACCTGGATAGATTAACCGGTTCCCTATGAAAGACGATCAGAGAGTCAGACGAAGTTTGGCATTTAAGCTGATACTATCAGTCTTTTCCGCTATTGCCGGGATCTTTATTGTCATCTTTTTATACAACTATACTGTCACAAGGAAAACATTAATCAAAGGACTGGATGCCATTGCTTCCAACCTGACTGAGAGTACTGTTTATAAAGTTGACCGGATTCTGTTTGCCGCATCCAAGATTCCGGAAAACCTGGCTGTTGTGATCGAACATTCAAACCTTAGTGAGGAGGAGTTAAAAGAGATGTTAAGACTGGTTGTTGAGATCAATCCCGAGATCTTCGGCTCAGCCATCGCCTTCGAACCATACTTCAAAGGCAGGAAAGAGAAGTTTTATTCCTTCTATGCTTACCGGGACAGCGACAGCGTTGTGCTCACAACCCTGGGGACCGATCGATATGATTATTTTCTGATGGATTGGTATCAGATCCCACGGGAAAAGAAAGTACCCTACTGGACTGAGCCCTATTTCGATGAGGGTGGAGGCAATATCATTATGTCAACCTACTCTGTACCTTTATATTATCGGCAAGGAGGTGAGAGAGAGTTTGCAGGGATATTAACAGTAGATATCTCCCTTAACTGGTTAAGGGAACTGGTAGATTCAATTCGTGTATTTGAGACCGGATTTGGCTTCCTGATTTCACAAAACGGTACTTTTGTAACCCATCCGGTTGAAGAATT
>CALCGJ010000297.1 GCA_937900965.1 uncultured Bacteroidota bacterium
TAGCAAGTCACAATCTTACCGAAATTACCTACAAGGAGATCCTGTTTGAAAAACGTCCGTGCAAGGATTTTAGCGGAAATCACGTTGAAGGGCTTTTCAATGCCTGGATCATCCTGAACAATCCCCAGCAGTATAACTCCTATACAACCGATGCCGTTAAAGAGGTGATCCTTGCCATGCGGGAGGCCTCTAATGACCGGAGTGTCGCTGTTATTGTATTTACCGGGGTGGGGGATAAAGCCTTTTGTACCGGCGGGAACACGAAAGAGTATGCCGAATACTATGCCGGGAACCCTCAGGAGTACAAGCAATACATGCGCCTTTTCAACGATATGGTCTCTTCCATCCTCATGAACGACAAACCAGTTGTTTGCCGGGTGAATGGCATGAGGATAGGCGGTGGTCAGGAGATTGGGATGGCGTGCGACTTTTCCATTGCACAGGATTTTGCCCGGTTCGGACAGGCCGGTCCAAAACATGGCAGTGCACCAGATGGTGGGTCGACAGATTTCCTGCCGCTATTCGTTGGCATTGAAAACGCAATGTTCTCATGTACTGTTTGTGACCCATGGTCAGCCTATGAAGCTATGCGATGGGGGTTAATTACCGAAACAGTACCAGCACTCAAAGTAAATGGAGAATTTATTCCAAACCCATTGGTGTATACCGATCAATGGGCAAACAACAAAGGTCAGATTATCTACGGGAAGCCGAAATCTGGCGAAGAGCTTGCCAATGGAAAGGCATTGATGAAATCAGGTGAAATGGACCTGACTATGCTGGATGAGGCTGTGGAACGTTTTTGCACCAAGTTGTTATACCTGATGCCCAACTGCCTCAGCAAGACCCTGAACTCTCTCCGCAAGCATAAACTTGAACACTGGGATAAAAACAAGGAGAGCAACAGGGACTGGCTGGCACTCAATATGATGACTGAAGGAAAAGCAGGCTTCAGGGCATTCAACGACGGACCAAAGGATAACCGGGAGGTGAACTTCATCAAGCTCCGGCAGATGCTTGCCGAGGGTCACGAGTGGAATGATGAACTCATCCGTGAGACCTCCCCGCAGTTTAAGAAATAGGGGATGATAACCACTAAAACTCAAATGTGCAAAATTCTGGATAATAGAAATTTACCACATAGGCACAGTAGGTCACAATAGTAGTAAGGATCGTTTTTTTACTAATGTGATCTATTGTGACTATTGTGGTTGAGATTAGTGAGAGGGTTGAATCCTTCTAAATCAAAAGATTATGGAAAAAATCAAAGTTGAGTACATGTTTGAAAATTCCGTTGCCCGGGTAATTCTGGACGACGGGAAAGCCAATATTCTAGACAGTATAATGATGAAGGATATCACAGACTTCCTGGAATCATTGAAAAAGAATAAGGATATCAAACTGATTACATTTGAAGGAGAGGGAAACAATTTCTCTTATGGAGCCAGTGTAGCTGAACACACAAAAGAGAAAGCCGCCGAAATGCTGGAGAGTTTTCATAAGATGTTTTTTACCCTGATCGAACTCCATATTCCAACTCTTGCCAAGTTGGCCGGTCAATGTCTGGGAGGCGGGTTTGAATTAGCCCTCGTCTGCAATTTTATCTTTGCTGACAAGAGTGCAAAGATCGGCCAGCCCGAAATTATCCTGGGTGTGTTTGCTCCTCCGGCCTCCGTGATGTTGCCCTTGAAGGTAGGGAATGCCATGGCGGATGAATTGTTGATCACCGGGAAAATCATTTCCGCAGATGAGGCCAAATCGATAGGGCTTGTCAATGAGGTATCTGAAGACAAAGCTTCTATGAATGCCGATACGGACGAATGGATCAGCAAAAATATCCTCAGCAAAAGCGCTTCATCCCTCCGGTATGCCACAAAGGCGGCCAGGGCCTCCTTCGACTTCTTCATGCTGAAACATCTGCCAGCCTTCACAGAGATGTATGTAAATGAGTTGATGGAAACCCATGATGCAAATGAGGGGATCAAGGCTTTTATGGAGAAGAGAAAACCGGTCTGGAAGAATTGTTAATTACCTCACCTGTTTCACCCCATCTCCTTCAGGAGAGGGGGACGGGGGGTGAGGTAAATAAAGAAAAGTATGAGCGAAAAGGGAACACAGGACAAAACGGAACTTGTAAGACTGAAGTCGACAGGCGAGCTTCGCATTACTATGGATGCCTATTTTACAAGGCTGAAAGAGGCGGCAGAGACACGGAACCGGAAGATCGCCTGGTGTACGAGCGTAGGGCCTGCCGAACTGTTGTATTCGATGGGATTCGAGGTTTACTTTCCCGAAAACCATGGGGCCATGCTGGGTGCCGGCAAGAATGCCGACAAGTATATCCCTACCGCCGTTGCTCACGGATATTCACCCGATATCTGTTCCTATCTGACCAGCGACATCGGGGCCTTTCTTCAAAATGAAACCCCACTACAGAAGAGCGGTTTCAGTTCTGTGCCCCGGCCTGATATCCTGGTTTATAATACAAATCAGTGCAGGGAGGTGGAAGACTGGTTTAACTTTTATGCAAGGCATTTTAATGTACCTGTGGTTGGAATACATACACCGCTAAATATCAAGGATCTGAATCCTGAGATCATTAAAAGCGTTGAGGATCAATACCATCGGATCATTCCCGAACTTGAAAAGGTGGCAGAGCACAAATTCGATATGGACCGTTTCAGGGAAACCGTCGGTTTATCCCATGATGGTTGCGTACTATGGAAACAGGTTCTGCAAAAGGCGAAGCACATCCCATCGCCAATTAATTTCTTCGATTCCGCTATCCACATGGGCCCCATCGTTGTCATGCGGGGCACTCAACATGCAATTGATTACTATAAAATTCTGCTGGCTGAGTTGGAAGAACGGATAAAAAACAACATCAGTGCTGTCCCAGCGGAACGGTTCCGAATCTATTGGGAAGGGATGCCGCTCTGGTACAAACTGAGTAGCATGGCCAAGCTATTCGCCAAACTTGATACTTGTATTGTCGCCTCCACATACTGTAACAGCTGGGTGTTTGATGACCTTGATTCAGCCAATCCCTTTGAATCCTCGGCACTGGCATACAGTAAATTGTTTATCGTCAGATCAGACACGGTAAAGGAAAAGGTACTGGAACAGCTCCTTCACGAGTTCTCTGTCCAGGGGATCATCTACCATGATTCAAAAACATGCGCCCGGAATTCCAACAATCGGTTCGGACTGCAGAACCGACTGTTCAAACAGACCGGAATCCCTTACCTGGAGATAAATGGCGATTTGAACGATCCCCGCTGTTACAGTGAAGAACAAAGCATCATTGCCATTGAAACCTTTATTGAGCAGCT
>CALCGJ010000298.1 GCA_937900965.1 uncultured Bacteroidota bacterium
GAGCAAATCTCTCTTCTGAAGCCGGGGCTGCCGAATCGGGGAAATATCCTGGAAGGATCTTTACAAGATCATTCCCGTTAATCCGTCTTAACACTTTTGATACAGAAGTATCGGCAAAATTAAGGGTCGTATATGAAGCGGCTTTCCCAATTTCTCCCTCCAGATCCGTTTCCGGAAATCCTTCAAATGTATCGAACAGATAAAGCTTCCTTGTGGAATCCATCTGATGAAGCAACCTGGCGCTATCTCCCTTGTAAACACCCAATTCAGCAAATGCTCCCGGAACCTTATCACGATGCAATCGCTCTGTTTGCAGCCACCAGGTATAGAACCGTATCTTATCAGGATACAATCGCCCCATCCGGACTAAGAAGGGTGGCAGTCTCTTCTCTCTCTTTGCTTCCTCCCAGGCAGCAGGTTGGTTAAAAGGATGAAAGATGGTCACCCAAAAGAACCTAACGATCAAAAAGAGCAGAAGTGCTACAAGAATGAAGTTGGCAAGCTGAAACAGGGAGAGATCCATAGGCTCTTTTTCCGGTAAAAATAACGATTTATTTCTCAATTATATATACTTTTACCAACCTTCGACTATGCATAAACGGCACCTCATGCACTGCAAACTCATGCTGACCGGGCTAATCTGCCTGGTGTTGTTTAACGGGAATTCCTTCTCCCAGAAAACCACTTTCGGCGATTTGATTCCTGCCCGCCTCCTCCCCTCCAACGTCAACCCTTCCGATCTGCTTAGCTGCAACCTTTATTTTCATCTGGCGGACAGCATCAACCAACATGCTTTTGCGCTCACAGGAGTGAACCCTATTCCAGAATATCATTGCGGGAACGACTCCCTCAGCTACCTCAGAAGTTCCATCATGGAAGCCCTGCGTGAGATCTCCCCCGGAACTGTTCTTGCCCGAATGATCATCGACCGGACAGGTTCACCAATCTGCTGTAAAGCGTATATGCCGGGAGTGAATAATGCCGGGAAACAGATTGAGGAGGCTCTCCTGAAACTGGAGATGATACCTAGTTACCGAAACGGGGAACCGATTCCAACCGAGTGCCGTTTTGTCTATGATTTCTTTGCGCCAAGGACATACGACAGGAAAAAGATTATTGACTGAAGAACAACTTTTACCCGATCCGGTAGAACAAGTTGTAATATTGGATCCATGCACTCAAAGCATGCTGAACATAATCGATCCTGATTTCCTGTATCCGGTTATCGTGATTTGAAAAGATGCCTGAAGAGATCTCAGCAGCAGGAATAAAGCCTTGCGTTAAAGCACCTGCATGGGGCCCCTCCCTGACCTGGGCATTCAAAAGAAATTCCATTCCGTCATTGACGGTGTTGAGTATAAACTCAATTGCAACTGTATCATTCAACGGGATAAATGTGATGGCACTGAGCAATCCTTCCATTCGTGTGGATGTTGGCGTTGTCCTGCCATCCGGGGTGAGACATCCATAGTAATCAGAACCTTTCGGGAAGGTAGCCCTGGCATTGATAATGCTGCGGCAGACCGTCATTGCATGGGTAATGATGTTGTTTACCTCTTCAGGATTGGCTCTCTTTTCCAGATTCTGTAACAGCCTTTCACTGGCTAACAACGACCAGTGATCAGCCTCCACCTCTTCGCTTCCCTTTCGGATTTCATAAAGGTAGTTAATCCCCCTGGAAGCTGCTTCCAACCACTGTTTCTGTGGGTCCAGCTCATAAAGCATTAAAAGGCCCAGTATTGCTTCACCCGGATAGTACAGTGAAGTCCAGGAGTCGTCACGTCCCTGTTTTCCCGGATAGTATTTTGAATAGAAACCCCCATTCTTCTTTTGCATATATAGGATGAAGTTTCCCATCTTTTTCAGCGTATCAAGAGAAACTGTCCCACGATCAAGCTTTTTCAAACTGCAGAGGGCTACCAGACCAAGCCCGGTACCTCCCAGCTTCAGCTCCGGGGGAGTGTTGTTATGAACGATCGCGGGTAGCGACCACACACCCAGAAGATCCTGCCTCCATTCAACCGGCCTGAGGGTTTCGGCAGTAAGGAATCTGCCGGCTTTCCTGGCAGTCGAAAGGGCTTCGGGATCGCCAGTAAGGGTATGATACATACACAACGCATAAATGGCCCCGGCATGCCTGAGTATATTGTACCCCGGTTTGACAATGACATCCGGATCAAGATTGGTGGTGTAAACAAACTTGCCGTTATCGAGCAGAATGCCGCTCAGGTATGCTCCCGAGAGGTTTATAGCCTTGATCAGTGTTGTGGAATCAACCAGTGCGGTATGCGTACTTTCAATAAACCCACGGATATTATTTGATGGTTGAACCTTTTTCTCCTGAAACCAGCCAATCAAAGAGATCACAATAAATATAACCAGGATCACAGAAACCAGGATGGTTATTTTAAGACGGCCCTTCTTAGTTATTTCTTTCATGTGGTACCCAACAAACCTGAACTTCCTGTAAAAGTATCAAAATTCACGAAAACAAAAAAGCCGGCCCATTTGAATGAGCCGGCTTTACTATATCTAACTTCAATAGTATTCGCAGTTGTCGCCTAGTATATGTAGTTATCGTCTCTGTAGCCTGGTTTATCCTGGTACCAGTCATTATCTGATGTACCTCCGTTCTGAGCCCAGGTGGCAAAATTGGTATATGCCCAGAGAATCTCATTCATCTCAGAAGGGTAGTCGAATACTTCGGGAATATTGATTGCCCATGGCAGGTTGCTTTCAGTCACATAATACCTGCCAATACCCGGATTACTGT
The DNA here is from genome assembly GCA_937900965.1 of uncultured Bacteroidota bacterium. Lineage (GTDB taxonomy): Bacteria > Bacteroidota > Bacteroidia > Bacteroidales > FEN-979 > QYOJ01. The sequence goes on from CALCGJ010000298.1 coordinate 2,774, forward strand.
CATCCCTGACGGTTCCGAAGTAGCTGTTGTCAACCAGGCTGGTAGGAGCGTAATTTGGCAAATGCACCTCATGGCCTCTCACCTGGTTCACAACGATAAACGGATTAAAATTACCGATATCAAGCTGGCTGTAAGTTACCGCTCCATCAACAAATTCAATTTCCATTACAATCGTAACAGGAGTAACGTAGGGCGCACCTGGCGTGGTATTAACACCAATACCTGAACCCGGATGTGGCATCAGCCTGTAACTATCGTCCCAGGCAATGAAGGTAGCTGCTGACTGACCGCTTTCAGTACCATTGACTGAGAGATCAAAAATTCCACCCGTGGCAATATCATAACCGGTAACACTGGTAATTGAACCCGGCGATACATTCGGGAATGACCATCCGAAGCCATTGTGGAAGCTTGCTCCGAAGGAATAAATAGTGAATGTTGCAGTGACTTTCTCAACTTCCTCAACTGAATTCTTTTCAGTAGCAAAGGTGTAATTAATTACCAGGTCGTTGAAGTCGTAATCGCCCGGACTCGGCCACAAATCTTCAAATGCAAGCGTACCGGTGAAGTCGTCATCATCATCATCATCATCATCATCATCGTCGCCGCCTCCGGGTAAATCGCACAATGGTCCGGCTGTTGCACTTGATCCGTCAACAACGTAAAAATTGTCAAACGTCATACCTTTATATATAGCCTGAGAACAACTGGTATGGATCTCTGTTGTAAAGACACCATTTTCGTGCATTTTAATTTTTGATCCCATTTTGTTGTTCTTGGCAGGATCTCCAATAAAAGTAAACGTTGCGTTTGGCTGAACAAATCCTTCAAAATAGATGTCGGTGCTCTTTTTGCCCAGCACTTTGATGGTCTTCCCTGTACTGCCCAGGTATTTAAGTACAAGCATATCCACCTGTCCTTCACAACATTCAGCAGGCATACCGCCACCTCCTCCTTTCAGAAGGGTATTAAAATCATAGTTAAGAGAATTACCCTGGACCATAACATTAACCGTCGGGTAAATGATACCGTCTCCATATTTGATTAACACGTTTTCAACATTGGAAGGGATGGTAACCCTGGTTCCAACTACATTTAATCCGCCTTCGGGATAACCCTGAAAATAAACCTTATCAGTGGATGCCGACTTGATCGTAATTCGTTTTGGATTTACCTCTTCAGTGGGCAGAATTATGCTTACATCCAGCGTTTTGAACAATTTCCAGTCAAAATTTGCAGGGACATTTAATCCCGTCATTGTTGAAGAGACGCCGTCAGCCCCAATATTAAGGGGTTCGTCGATATCTAATTTTTTACAGCTGCTTATAATCATTATTAAGGCAGTAAGGAGTACAATCATCCTCAGTGGCCTGATTTGATTAAATCCGCTGATTAAATTTTTACTTTGGTAAACGTTTTGTGTTTTCATGGTATGCGTTTTTAACTTCTTTTCAGAATATTCAGTTACAAATATCTAACACACAATTACTTACTACAAGCGGTAATAAGTAAGTGCAGAAGAATTCCGGAAATCTGTTGACGTTGACTTAGTATCTGTGATACCTGATAAAATCTCTGATTTCTACTGATATTCAGGCGCTTATGGAATATAAATCTAAGTAAGTGTATGTGTTCTTCTCGTAAGTGCCTTCAGTTAGTTCGTAACTGTCCATTTTTCGTAATAATTCAGGAAAATCTCAGTCAAGGGAGGAGAAGATGAAATAACAAAAGCCGGCAGCCACTTGCGCAGCTACCGGCTAACAGGTCCATGAAAACCTAGTTATTAAGTTCTTCTAGTAAATATTTGAGTCGTTTCTGTAACCTGGTTTATCCTGGTACCAATCGGGATAGGAGGTCCCTCCACTGGTAGCCCATTCCACAAAATGATTATGGGTATTCGCAACATCAATATATTCCTTTGGATAGGCAAAGCTTTCATAGATATGAATTGCCCACGGAAGGTTGGTTTCTGTTTTGTAATACCTGTCCTGAGAAGGGATGCTGTTGTCCTGTGCAAGTCCAAACCAGGATGGATCAACAAGATTGGTTGGAGCATAATCGGGCAGATGTATTTCATGCCCCCTTTCCAGTCCGACAATCAGGAATGGATTGAAGTTTTCTATATCCAACTGGGCAAGTGTATAGTTACCAGTAGTAATTTCGATATAGAGTTCAATCGTTTCAGGATTCACATAAGGAGACCCTGGGGTGGTGTTTACTCCTACTCCTGATCCCGGATGTGTCATAATATCAAAACAGTCATCCAAAACAATGAATGTCGGAAGGGTTTGGCCGCTTTCCAATCCGTTTGCTTCCAGGGTAATGATTCCGGCTGTAAGGTTAGATCCGGTTGCTGTCAGGTCCCCCTGACTGATATTTGCATTAGGGAACTGGAAGCCAAACCCATTGTGGAGTGAAGCACCGAAAGCTTTGACAACAAATGTTGCATAGATCTCCACCAGATCATTGGAGGCATTTGTTACCATTTTAAACCGGTAATTAGCAACCAGGTCGTTAAAGTCATAATCTCCCTTACCCGGCCACAGATCCTCATAAGCCAGGGTTCCATAACCGTTTGCCGGGAAATAGTTGTCAAATGCCCTTACAGGATCACACGGATAATCGTCGTCTGTATCCGGTACACCGTCACTGTCGCAATCGCCAAATGGCATAATGATTACCGTAATTGTTGCAATATCGCATAAACTGTTTACATCGCAAACCTGGTAATCGATCGTGGTTGTTCCTGTATAAGAAGGCACCGGTGTAAATGTAACCAGGCCAGTGGTTCCGTTCACTGTAAAGGTACCTACGGTTGCAGGATTTGGTTCTGTTCCTGAAATGAAGGTAACTGTTGTGGGGTCCAGAGCTCCTGTTCCTGCAATATCATTGCTTAATTCTGTAATATCAACCGGTACACCCTGGGGTGTGGTTGCATTGTCATCAACAGCGGTAGGGCCAACAAAGGCTCCGCAACCAGTACCGTTGCAATTCATAACCGATTCAAAATCAGAAATGGCAAAAGCAGCTATCTGTCCATCTGTTCCGGCTTTTGCAGAAACTTGCTGATCCTGAAGAGATGCGAGCGTATAAGTTATTG
>CALCGJ010000299.1 GCA_937900965.1 uncultured Bacteroidota bacterium
TGGATCCTTCCCAGGGTTTGGGGTTTAATTGCAGTATCTATTGCAGCTCAGATCGCTACGTTTCCCATTGCTTTATATACCTTTCATCAGTTCCCGAATTATTTCATTCTCACCAATGTGGTTGTGCTTCCGCTGGCCAGCCTGGTGATCTATTGTGGGATTGTAGTACTGGCTTTGAGCCCATTACCGGGTTTCTCCATTTTTCTCGCGAAAGGGCTCTCTTTCATCGTTGGGCTGCTGAATTCCATTATCCGGTTCATCGAAGGGATACCCGGCTCAACAACCACGGGCATCTATCTGTCGTTGCCGGATACCCTGTTTCTTTACCTGGCGATCATTGCGATCTGTAGTTATATTATTTCCAGGAAAGCTCTCTGGGTTCAGATGTTTCTCATCCTCCTGGCTTTCTGGTCTTGTTCCGGAATTTTCCAGGAATATTTACGCACAAACCGAAGCCTGGTCCTGATTTCCCAGGTGAAAGGAGCTTCACAATACATCTTTGTGAATGGACGAGATGAAGTTGTCATGAAGGACATTAAATCTGCCTGCCAGATCCCATATGCACAGGAGATACTTTCTACATTTCATGCAGCGGAAAAGATCACCAACCTGCAGACGACTTACCTCGATGATAACTGCTCACAATCTGGAAGTACTTTTCATGAATCCGGTTTTCTTGTCAGAAAGGGAAATTATTTGCAGTTCTCCGAGGTTAAAATTGCTATCATCTCCTCTGCTTTTCCGTTATCACTAACAGACTCTCTTCCTGTCGACCTGGTCATAATCCGTAAGAACCCTGAATTAACCATAGAACAGGTTAGAAATGCGTTCCATCCCAAACAGATTATCCTCGATCCGACCAACTCCTGGTACAATGCAAACAGGTGGAAAAAGCAGGCTGAGGAGCTGGGGATTCCGTGTTACAGTGTTTTGGAAGAGGGGGCATATGTGTTGGATACCAGATGCCAGATGCCAGATGCCAGATGCCTGATGCCGGATGCCGGAAACCAGATGCCAGATGCCGGATACCGAATCGTGAGTCGTGAATCGCGAATCATGTATCGCGGATCATTACAAAGTGCCGACTGGTTGGGTCAGTCAAAATAATTCGTTCTATATTTGCGCTGATACGGATTTGGTAGTAAAACAGGAATATCAAAGGAGGAAACAGATGCTTTTATACGAGATTCTGGATAACATAGTTGAGAAAACCCCGGACAAGACGGCGGTGATCTGCGGGAAAGAGAGTTGTACATACATGCAACTGCATGAGAAGATGAACCTTTGGGCTGAGACACTTCTTTCTCTTGGGATCGGGAGGGGTGACCGTGTAGCTCTTTTCATGAAAAACAGGGTGGAGCTGGTTGAACTGTACTTTGCCTGTTTCCGCATTGGTGCGGTTGCCGTGCCGTTAAATACCCGGTACAGGACCCCGGAGGCTATTTATGCTGTTGAGCAAAGCTCTAGTAAAATCCTGATTGCCAGTTCGGAGCTATACTCTGTGGTTCAGGATATCCATGCCTCCATCCCTTCTCTGAAGCATATCTTTATCATTGATGAGGATCCGAAGCACCCTTCTCGAGCCTGGAGTAAGGCTGTAAAAGATGTACGTGATAACATAGCTTTTCCTCATGTTGACATCTCTGATCCGGCGATCATCATCTATACATCGGGAAGTACCGGCCCACCAAAGGGAGCAGTTCACACCCACTATTCTCTCTACAACCATATCCTGAACAAGACAAAATCGCTGGAGATAGATCAGGATGAGATCAGTCTGGCAGGTACCCAGATCTCCCACATTGCAGGATTTGCAGGACTGATGCTTCCAACCCTCGCCAATGGCGGAACGTTTGTGATGGTGACAGAATTCAACCCGGCTGACTATATACAATGCCTGATGCAGTACAAGCCTACAGACCTGGTTTTACTTCCTACGGAACTTCTTGAGGTACTGGAGCATCCCAACGTGAAAGAGGCTGATTTTTCTCATATCTCCAACATGATGATAGCCGGCGACAAAGTTTCGCACTATATCTATGAACTTTTCCGCAAGCATGCAGGATTTGATCTCATGGAGGGGTGTGGCATGACCGAGTGTGAAGGGTATTGCGTCCAGCCGAAACACGAAAAGAAAAAACCGGGCTCGATTGGCAAACCGATCTCAGGTATACAAATGAGACTTGTTGATGCAAACTTCAATGATGTTCCGGATGGGCAAACTGGGGAGATCCTGTTGAAGGCTAAGTCGTTGATATCAGAATACTGGAAAAACCCGGAAGAGACCAGGAAAGCCTTCACGGATGGTTGGTTCCGTACAGGTGATGTTGCATACAGGGACAAGGACGGATATTACTTTTTTGTAAGCAGGATCAAGGAGATCATCATACGTGGAGGATCCAACATCACTCCCGGCGAGGTGGAAGATGTGCTGAACGATCATCCAAAAGTTGAATTGTGCGGTGTGGTTGGTTTCCCTGATGAGCATTACGGGAATATCGTTGGCGCTTTTATTGTCCCAAAAAAGGGAACGTCTCCCTCAATTGAAGAGCTGACTGCTTTTGTTTCCAAGAACCTGGCTCAATACAAAGTGCCTGAGAAGTGGATATTTGTGAAGAGCCTTCCCGAGAATGCAGTAGGGAAGATTGACAGGAGGAGACT
>CALCGJ010000300.1 GCA_937900965.1 uncultured Bacteroidota bacterium
GAACCTGGTTGCGCAAGAGGTTGAGTTTACTGCTTCTGTAAAACCGGTGGTTTCTGTTGGTGAGACGTTTAATCTTACCTATACGTTAAACGCACAGGGGATGAATTTCAGAGGCCCGGGAATAGCCAATTTCACTGTCCTTACCGGCCCCAATACATCCACTACATCCAGCATCCGGTCCGTAAATGGACGCACCTCAATGACCATTACCTACACCTATTCGTATATTCTGCAGGCAACAGGAGAGGGGTCATTCGGGGTTCCGCCTGCAACTGTAACAGTAGACGGGAAAAGTTATCAATCCAATAGCCTGACAATTAAGGTTCAGCCGGGAGGCACTCCTCAACAGCAGCAGGGACAAACCGGAGTAACCGGGAGTTCGCAGCCTGAAAGCCAGACTGGCCTGCAAACGGATGCGAAAGATGTATTTCTGAAAGCCTATGTCAGCGATACCAAACCGTATCAGGGGGAAGGGATCATTGTAACCTATAAACTTTTTACCCGGGTACCGATCGCCCAGATCTCCATCAATAAATTATCCTCTTTTCAGGGTTTCTGGTCTCAAAATCAACTGAAGGATAATGAGCGGTTTCCTCAATATAATCAGACGATTGACGGAGATCAATATGTGGTAGCAGAGATTCGTAAAATTGCCCTGTACCCGCTTAAAAGTGGCAACCTACACATAGATCCACTTGAGGTCGAATGTGTTGCCCAGGTGAAGCAGCAATCACGTCAGCGTACCGGGGACCCATTCTTTGATGATTTCTTCAACAACAGCTTCTTTTCATCTTCCTATGCGACTGTTGAGAAGTCGTTGAAATCGAACGCATTGGATGTTCTTGTAAAACCTCTGCCACAAAATAACAAACCGGTTGATTTTGGGGGAGCTGTTGGTTCCTTCAACTTTCGTTCTGAAATTGACCAGACCACGGTAAAGACAAATGAACCGGTGACCCTGAAGTTTATCATCTCGGGAACAGGCAACATTCAGTTAATCGAGCAGCTGAATGTTACATTCCCACCTGATTTCGAGGCCTATGACCCTAAAATTGTCAGTGACTACAAGACTACACCTACTGGCGTATCCGGCTTGCAATCATTTGAATACCTGATCATCCCAAGGAAACCCGGCAATTTTACGATAAATCCGGTTCCCTTCAGTTATTTCGATCTGACCAGGAAACAGTATGTAACGCTGTCCTCTCCCTCTTACTCGCTTACAGTTGAAAAGGGGAGTGATGAGGTGGGTGTTACGACTTACACAGGGGCCAATAAAGAGGAGATTAAGTATATTGGAAGTGATATCAGACATATTGAAAATCAGCCGTTTAATATCCGAAAAACAGGAGTCCTTTTCATGGCATCCTGGAGCTATTTCCTCCTGTTAATTATTCCGTTTATTTTATTCCTTCTATTACTTTTCATCATGAGGAAGCAGACTGCGCGTCGCAAAAATGTGATACTCATGAAAAACCGGAAGGCAACCCGGGTTGCCAGGAAACGGCTCAGGAAGGCCGCAGAATTCCTGAAGGGAAAGGAAGAAGCTGACTTTTATGAAGAGATATCACAGGCTCTCTGGGGCTATCTTAGTGATAAGTTTGGAATACCGAGAGCGGAACTCTCGATTGACTCGGTGAAGGAGGCCTTGAAAGGGAAGCAAGTGAGCGCAGAGATGCTGAATCAGTTCATATCCACATTGAACGATACGGAGTTTGCCAGGTTCGCTCCCGGTGATAAGACGATGAAAATGGATGAGATTTATGGCAAAGCGATGGAGATCATTGAGAAGATAGAAGGGGAGCTTAAGTAATTAATAATTGATAATTGATAATTGATAATGAATAGGTTGAGATTTCTGTTACTGGTTGCTGGTTTCTGTATCCTGGTTTTTGGAGTATCCGGACAGGAACCACAGCAGCTAATTGAGGATGGGAACAGGGCTTATTCGGATGGCCTTTATACCGATGCTGCAGCTCTTTATAACCAGGTTGTGGAGTCGGGGTTTGAGGCTCCGGAGCTATATTACAACCTGGGCAACTCTTATTTCAAGCTCAATGATCTGCCAAATGCAATACTCTGGTATGAACGCGCCAAGCGGCTGGATCCAGCGAATGAGAATATCAATTTCAACCTGAATGTAGCCAATAGCAAGATTTCCGATAAAATAGACCCATTGCCGCTTCTTTTTTATATCAGATGGTACCGCGGACTTGTCGAACTCTTTCCGGTTAATACGTGGGCTGTTCAGACAATATTTTTTTTGATTTTTACGCTGGCCTTCATTACACTTTATTTCATCTCCACCCGTCTTATACTTCGTAAAACAGGCTTCTGGGCAGGTATCCTTTTTCTTCTGCTGACTCTCTTTACTCTTCTCTTCTCAATTTCCGGATACATACACATGAAAACACTTCATGAAGCCATTGTGTTTGATCCTACAATTACAGTTAAAAGCTCTCCCGATAAATCGAGTATTGACATATTTGTACTTCATGAAGGGACTAAGGTTCAGCTTCTTGACAAGATCGGCACCTGGTATGAGGTTCGTATAGCAAACGGCAGTGTTGGTTGGCTTCCCGGGGAGGCGCTGGAGGAGGTGTGAGAGTAGGGAAGTAGGGAAGTAGGGAAGTAGGGAAGTAGGGAAGTAGGGAAGTAGGG
>CALCGJ010000301.1 GCA_937900965.1 uncultured Bacteroidota bacterium
CGAAATTCCTTGTCGGGTAAGTTCCGACCTGCACGAATGGTGTAACGATCTGGGCACTGTCTCAACCATGAGCTCGGTGAAATTGTAGTTCCGGTGAAGATGCCGGATACCCGCAACGGGACGGAAAGACCCCGTGAACCTTCACTACAACTTTACATTGACTCTGGGTAAACGATGTGTAGGATAGGTGGGAGACTGTGAAGCGGGAGCGCTAGCTTTCGTGGAGTCAACCTTGAAATACCACCCTTCGTTTATCTGGAGCCTAACCCCCTCACCCGGGGAACAGTGTATGGTGGGTAGTTTGACTGGGGTGGTCGCCTCCAAAAGAGTAACGGAGGCTTTCAAAGGTACCCTCAGCATGCTTGGTAACCATGCGTAGAGTGCAATAGCATAAGGGTGCTTGACTGTGAGACTAACAAGTCGACCAGGTAGGAAACTAGGATATAGTGATCCGGTGGTTCCGTATGGAAGGGCCATCGCTCAAAGGATAAAAGGTACTCCGGGGATAACAGGCTGATCACCGCCAAGAGCTCATATCGACGCGGTGGTTTGGCACCTCGATGTCGGCTCGTCACATCCTGGGGCTGAAGAAGGTCCCAAGGGTTCGGCTGTTCGCCGATTAAAGTGGCACGTGAGCTGGGTTCAGAACGTCGCGAGACAGTTCGGTCCCTATCTGTTGTGGGCGTTGGAAGTTTGAGATCACCTGACTCTAGTACGAGAGGACCGAGTTGGACGAACCTCTGGTGTATCTGTTGTGGTGCCAACTGCATCGCAGAGTAGCTAAGTTCGGATGAGATAAGCGCTGAAAGCATCTAAGTGCGAAACTCAGATCAAGATGAGACTTCCTTTAAGGGTCGTTCAAGACTAGGACGTTGATAGGCTGTAGGTCTAAAGGCAGTAATGTCAAAGCCGAGCAGTACTAATTACCCGTATGCTTTCTTGCTGCGCAGCCGCCATAAATGGCGGCTCTACGGTGTTGATTTGAGGGTTTTTGGTTGTGTTTTCTTTCATATATATGTCATTATCGTATGCCGAGCCGCGGTAAACCGCGGCTGTACAGCCGCCATTCATGGCGGCTCATCAAGGCCTTACGGTGACTATAGCAGTGGTGTTCACCTCTTCCCATTCCGAACAGAGTAGTTAAGCCCACTCGCGCAGATGGTACTGCTATACCAAGTGGGAGAGTATGTCGTCGCCGAATCTTTCTAAAGCTCCGGACTTTTGTCCGGAGCTTTTTTTTTGCAGCCATGCGTTCTCTCAGATTTACCTTTATTCTCCCCGGACAAACAGGCAATATATTACCGGGTAATTCGTACTTTTACAGGTAATATTAGGTTTCATATGCGCACACTGCTGCTGTTTCTTCTTCTTTTACTCCTCCCAACCTCCCTGTGTCTCTCCCAGGTGGTTCCTGCCGACTCCACATTACCTGTAAGAGACTCCATCAGTGTCTCTTACTTCACAAATGATATAGACCGGAAAGGGACATTGAAGATTCATCCACTGGATACAGCCATTACCGGGTTTCAAGACTACAACCCGTTAACTAAGAACAGCAAATTGTATGCGACCCTTGGAAATATAGGATCGGCATACAAAAACCTCTTCCCCTACCCTCTCCGGCATCCCGGAGGTTTTAACTTCGGCACACCTACATTTGACAAATACCTCTATTGGAATGACAGCATACGATATTACCGGGTTTTAAAAACCTATACCGAGCTGGAATATGTGCAGGGAGCAAAAAAAGAGCTCAATTTCATCGCCCGTTTCAGCCGGAATATATACCGTGGACTCAACCTGGGCTTCAATTTTCATGTATCCAGTTCACCAGGGGCCTACCAAAGACAGAAGACCAATGTGGTCAACTTTACCCTTACAGCACAATTCTTTTCTAAAACAAAACGGTATGGATTGATAGCCAATTTTGTATTAAACAGGATAAAGAATGAGGAGAACGGAGGGATAACGTACGACAGTGTCTTTCAGCAAAACCTGGAAAGCAACAGGCAGGTAATAGCAGTCAACCTGCCAGATGCACAGAACCGTGTTAAGGAGTCGGGAATTTATATAAAACAGTTCTTTGATATAACAAGACATGATCTCTATCAACTCGATTCTGCAAAACTCAAGCGGAAACGTATAGAGCTTGGGAGAATCACCTATTCATTTCATTATAACCGACAGATCTATAATTATATAGACGGAGATCCCCTGTCGGGGTTCTATTCCAACTTTTATTTTGACACGATTCAAACAACCGATTCAATTACCATTCAGAAAATCGAAAATATTGTTACCTGGACAAATCCAAGCTTTGATCCTTCAAGAAAATACCGGCGCATCCAGCTTGAATTCAAATTAAAGCATCAATATGTGGAGGTGACCTATCCTGATATCCAGTATTACAATCACTATTTTGATCATGGACAGGCTTTGATCGAATTGGTAAATCCGCATAAAAGGTACTATATAAACCAGATCATTCCATCGGCATGGATCGCTTTCCGGCCATTCAACACCTTCTCACTGGAGGCTAATGCCGAATATGTCTTAGGCACCTACAATGAAGGTGACATCAGCCTCAACGCAAAGGTGTCGCAGGTCCTGGGATCTGTAAAGCGGAACCTGGGAGTGCTCTCCTTTACCGGACATTTTCACTCCCAGGAACCTGACTGGTTTTTTCAGCATTATCAAAGCAATAACTTCTGGTGGAATAACGCATGGAAAAAAGAGGGCCTCATCTCGGCTTCTGCCATCTATACGAATAAATATCTTTCACTCGGGGCAAGTATGAGCCGGATTTCGAATTATGTTTACCTGGATACGGTGGCGATACCACAGCAGGAGAGCGCTGGGATCGTCTATATCCGCAGTTGGCTTAACACAGATATCGACCTGTGGCGATTCAAATTCAAAGGTGAGTTTGCCTATCAAACCGTGCAGGGGCCCAATGTCATCAGGGTTCCGGTATTCATAGGCAACCTGACAATCTACTTTACACAACCTTTATTCAAAGGAGCTGCCGTAATTCAACCGGGATTGAATTTCTTTTACAACACATCGTACTATGCCGATAATTACATGCCTGCCACCCGCATGTTCTTCCTGCAGGATCAGAAACAGGTAGGTAACTACATCTACATGGATGTGTTTCTGAATGTGAAAATCCAGCGTGCCCGTTTATTTGTCACATATACCCATTTCAACGCAAGCTTTATGGGCCGTAATTACTTTACCGTTCCAAACTACCCCATGCAGGATGCTGCATTCAAACTGGGTGTAAGCTGGAGGTTTCACGACTAGTTGCAGCTCGATGCCTGTTGTCGGATATTTCAGGGTGGAAACATAACATAGTAAAAACAACTTGTTTTTACCTATTCGCTAAATTTCAACTATATTTGTGGGAGATTAATAAAAAGCAACCTGTTATGGATCCCTTTGCTCCAGTCGAAAAAACAGAATTGAAAGTCCTGGTCGTTGATGACAATGAAGGTAACATTACTACCTTAAAAGGACTTCTGAAATCTGAGGGATACACCATCCTGACAGCAACCAGCGGACCTGTTGCACTGGGAATTGCTGAATCGGCTCAACCCGATCTGATCCTTCTGGATATTAAAATGCCCATAATGGATGGTTTCGAAGTATGCCGTTTGTTGAAATCCAGCAAGGAGACATTCCAGATCCCGGTCATATTCCTGACTGTACTGAGTCAGACCAGCGATATTGTGAAAGGACTTGAGCTAGGTGCTGCAGATTATGTTTCCAAGCCATTCAAACCTGCTGAATTGTTAGCAAGGGTAAGGGTCCATCTCCAGTTAAAGGCAGCCAAGGATAAGCTGAAGAAAAGCAACAAGATGCTGGCTGATCAAAACGACCAACTCTCCCAGCTCAATACAACGAAAGATAAACTTCTCTCCATCATCAGCCACGATCTTCGGGCTCCTATGGGAACATTGAAAGAGATCCTCGATTTTATTATGTCCAACTATGAAGACCTGGATCATCAGAAACTCCATGAATCGCTCGAGAGTATCCGCGATAGCATAGAGTCATCCTACACCCTTGTTGAGAACCTTCTCTTCTGGGCGCGTAACCAACGGGGCGAAATCCTGTTTGAACCTGAGATGACCGATGTAACAAAGATAGTGGATGCTTCCATCAAGCTGATGACAGCCAGTGCTTCAGCAAAAAATATAGTTCTTAAAAGCCAGATCCTGACTGATGCTTTTGCCTGGTTTGATCCCAATATGATGAGTGTAGTGATGCGCAACCTGACCAACAATGCGATTAAGTTTACGAAGGATGGCGGCCATGTCACTATCTGTGTGGATAATTTCAAGGATGATCCGGAAAACACCATCCTCGTTGAAGTTCGGGACGACGGAGTAGGAATTACACGCGAAGATATCAAAATGATCTTTAAAAACGGAGCCGCCTTTACAACTTCCGGATCTGGATTGGGACAAGGAAGCGGACTTGGATTGAAACTTTGCAGTGAATTTGTTGACAAAAACGGCGGGAAAATCTGGGCAAAGAGCAAACCCGGTGAAGGAAGTATATTCAGTTTTACCCTATCCAAGAAAGAGACTCAACCAGAAGTATAGTTCGCAGTGGGCGGCAGTGGGCAGTTAGCAGCTGGCAGTGGGCAGTTCTCAGCCTTGAACCTTGAACCTTGAACCTTGAACTTCTATCCTGCTTTATCTTCATTAAACATATTAACCTTAAACGTCCAGGCATGATCGCAGGGAGGATTTTTACGCACTGATGCCGGGATTGTAATCCGAAAACCGGTTCCCTCCTGCCTCCATCTCAGGCTTCCTTTTCTCCCCAAAAGCGCTATTATTGAACCATTGGATGGCTGAAATCCATCTACAAAAACGGATGAAGGTATTGCATTCTCCTCCTTCTCAGCGAGATAGATCATATAGATCGTTCCATCCGGATTGGATGTAAAACGGAGATTCTCATACTCAGAAGGCAGAACGGCTCGCGAGCCGTAGATGGCTTCTCCGTTGATCTTCATCCAGTTACCGATCTCCCTTAATCGAATGTAAGATGTATGGTGAGATGGTGAGTGTTGTTTGTTGATCCTTGTTTAATATATTTGTCTGGTGATTATCTCTCACAAATATAAGTTCATCTATTTTGCCTGTGGCAAAACCGGGACGCATTCAGTTGAGGCTTCACTCAGGAAATACCACGACGGTGGAAGGATTCTTCAGGTAATTGATGCTGAGCAACAAATACTTCGGGCCAGGTACAGTTTGCCATTCAACCTGAGACATGCCAGACCGGAGTTTGTCAGGGAGCTGATTGATCCCGAGATATGGAACAACTATTTCAAGTTTGTGTTTGTCAGAAACCCATGGGACTGGGTTCTCTCCAATTATTGTTTCAATCACAGGAACCTCGTTCAATATCTCTTTACCTTTGATCCAATCCATGTAAATTTAGTCTGGCATCTCATGAAAGTGCATAACCAGACACCTTATGCTGAGAGTTATTTTCAGCATACATTTGTTGTTGACCAGCAGGATAACCCGTTGATGGATTTTGTTGGAAAAATGGAAGATTTCCAGAAAGACTATAATAACATCTGTTCAGTGATTGGGATTAAGCCCGGAAAACTGAAGAGAAAAAACCGTACAGAACATCCCCGTTACCAGGAATTATACTCTGAAGAAGCGAAAAAACTTGTTGCGGAACTGTACAAAAAAGATATTGAGATACTTGGTTACGAGTTTTGATGCTCCGGTTACGCGTCATTGTGCTGAACGCAACTCATCTTGCCTGAATACATTACAGCGATACAATAATTTGAATGCTCGCAGGCGGAGTGTGTTACTTCTCCGGTTTTCAGTTTGTTGATAAAAGCGGGATCGTTGATCAGCGCCCGGGCAATCTGAACGAATTCGAACCCTTTCCCAAGAACCTCTTCAATTTTCTCAAGAGCAACCAGCCCTCCAACGTATATCAAAGGCAACTTCACTGTTTCCCTGATCTTCAAAGCATCTTCCAGGAAATATCCCTCTGAAAATGGCTCTGGTTTTATCAGCAGATGACCAAAGTATTTCAACCAGGGCTTCATCCATTTATCTTTTTTCAGGTTTGCTGCCATTACATCAACAGGCATCCGTCCCCGCATGACGTACATAGGTGCCTTGCTGACAAATCCACCACTGAGGACTAAACCATGTACACCTTCAAATTCCAGCAAACGGGCAACTTCCGATGATTCATCCAATTCCATCCCTCCCTTGAATCCATCCCTCAAATTCATTTTTACAACCACTGCCATATCCTGCCCTGCAGCTTTCATCACCTCCCGAACCACCTCAAGCATAAACCGGGAACGATTCTCAAATGATCCACCATATTCATCTTTACGCTTATTCGTGTAAGAAGAAAGAAATTGACTGATCAGGTATCCGTGACCGGCATGTACCTCAACAGCATCAAATCCAGCCTCCCTTGCAAGGTGGACTGCTTTGCCAAAATCGGCTACAACAGTATGGATCTCCTCTTTTAACATGGTTTTTGGCCAGGTAGGTCCATAGAGGTTGAACCTACCCGTAGGCGCTAAACAGACACCTCCAGAAATAGACTTTTTTGCCATCAGTCCGCAATGGCCTATCTGAATGGCTGCCAGTGCACCTTCAGCATGCACAGCTTCCGTCAGGGTTTTGAGACCGGGAATAGCCTCTTTTCTCAGCCATAACTGATGATCGAATGACAAACCACTTTGAGAAACAGCAGCATATGCAACAGTTGTCATTCCTACTCCCCCGGCAGAAACAGCCCGGTGATAATCAATCAGATCCTCTGTAACAAGGTGACCGTCAGACATCCCTTCAAATGCTGCTGAACGGATGGAACGGTTCCGTAGGGTGACCGGACCAAGGTTTGCGGGGGTAAACAGAGTTTGCTCCATATTGAATGAATCCGATTCGGGAACATGTCAAGTTTGAACGAAATTACAAAAATCTTACTCATTCAGCCAATGGTATCAAATGTTATTGCCTGTTCAAAACTTTTTTTTACTTTTTTCTTGTTTTATCTACATATGTTAATTACCTTTGCTTTTAATTAGTCTAAATTAATCAATAAAAGATATTATTATGAAAACCTTTACCTCTTTTGTTTCTGCTTTGATTCTAGTAGCAGTTACATTCATTTCCTTTAGTTCGTTTGCTGTTACGCATACAGTTCTGGTAGGAAGTTTTTACTTCAATCCGTCAAACATTCCCAACGTCCAGTTAGGTGATATCATCCGCTGGGAATGGGTGGAAGGGAACCATACAACCACATCTACCACGATTCCGGCCGGAGCTGCCAGCTGGGATTCTCCCATGAATAGCGGGAACCAGGTGTTTGAATATACAGTAACAGTTGCAGGTATGTATAATTACAAATGTACCCCTCACTCATCAATTCAGTTGGGTTCATTCACTGCTGCAGGAGCTGCACCAACACTGAGTATAACCCCAGGCAATCAGAATGTTGGGGCCGGTTCAGGAAATACATCCTTCGCGGTAACCTCAAATTCGGCATGGACTACAAGCAGCAACAAAACCTGGTGTACCGTTTCACCGGCATCCGGGAATGGAAATGGACCGCTGACCGTAACGTATGATGAGAACACAACCACCTCTATGCGAGTGGCTACAATTACCATCAATGTAACAGGACTGGCTCCGGAAATGGTAACAGTTACACAGTCAGGCGCAGCCCTTACATTAGCAGTTACACCAGAGGAACAGGAAGTTACCTCTTCGAGTGGTTCAGTAATGTTTGACGTGATGACCAATACAAATTGGGTTGCCACCAGTGATGCCTCATGGTGTACAGTAACTCCGTCAGGTTCAGGAAACGGGATCCTGACAGCTACATATACTGAGAACCCTTCAGCTGATGAACGTGAAGCAAAAATTACAGTCACCGGCAATGGGGTTATAGAAGAAGAGGTAAAGGTAAAACAGGATGGTTCAAGCCTTGGCGTGGAGTATAATGCAAAACAGGCTTTTGCAATCTACCCCAACCCGACATCAGGGCATTTCAACCTTGTTCCCGGAGATGTTTCGAACATCAGCATGGAGTTTTACCTCCTGGATTTAACAGGAAAAATCTTAAAATCTGATCTCCTGTCAGGGAGTAAAAGTTACCAGCTGAATATCAGCAACCTTCCTGATGGAATCTACTTTGTCAGACTGAAAGACGGTGAAAGTCTTGTTACAAAAAGGATAGTAAAATCAAACTAAACCGGATTACTGTCTGATGACAGTTACCGCAACAGATTTGAAAGAGGGTGTGTTGCTGCGTGGATCGGTTGATACGGGAACAATCATGTTACCTTCCGGGTAATAGGTTGCAACATTTCCAACAGTAATATTGAATGGACGGGCTTTTAGCCTTTCCATTCGCCCTGTTTCATTCTGAAGTGTCACCTCCTCATTCTCCGAAATTCCAAGACGTTGCATATCATCCGGATTCATCAGGACAATCCAGCGTTCTGACTGCTCCCGGAACAGATCAAATTCATCATACACGATCGAGTTAAACTGCCCCTCACTTCGAACAGTTGCCATCATGAACTGACCGGAAACCCTTTTCAAGGCAGGTATCTTTAAACTCGAAAAGTTTGCTTTGCCATCCGGGGTTGGAAACACCGGCTTATGAAATACCCTCCCATCGACGTGAAACTCTCTGTTCCGGGCAATATGTCTGATCTCCTCAAAACCAGGAATGATCTCTGAAATAACTTTTCTAATCTCTTCGTGATTCTTGAACCGGGAGAAATCAACATGGCCATCTTTTAGTGTTTTTCCTGCAATTTCGCAAATGATATCCACCTCGGATCTAACATTATTAAGTCTGACGATCCCGCCATCGCTTAATCGAATAAAATTAAACATGGACTCCTGGGTAGTGCTCTGCCTCTCTTCATCCCTTGCTGCAGCCGGCAGAACAACAACTTCCTGACCTACTCCATGCACATGCCCCTGGTTAATCGTGGTTGTAATATACGTTTTGAAAGGAATCCGATCCAATGCCCGCCCGGCAAACAGGCTATCAGGGTTGGAGGCAAACAGGTTCCCTCCCATCATTAACGCAGACGAAATCTTACCGTTGTATGCAGCGTGCATGCATGCCATGGTTTCCAATCCTCCGGCATCAGGCAGTGTGACATTAAAATGCTTTTCGATGTTCCGGATTATTGTCGGTTGCAATGAAGGCGATGCACCTACTGAACCAACTCCCTGAATGTTACTATGGCCACGGAGAGGCATCAGTCCGGCACCCTCTTTCCCCAGCATGCCCCTTAGAAGCGCCAGGTTAACAATGGCTTCAATATTCTCAACACCATGTGTATGTTGGGTAATCCCCATGGCCCAGGCAAAAATCGATTTGGAAGAGCGGATGTATAGGGATGCAATGTTCCGGATCTTCTCTTCAGGGACCCCTGAGTTTCTGATTATCTCATCCCAGGAAAAGGCAAGAATCTCCTTTCTGAACTCCGCGAAATGATTCGTATATGTTTCGATAAAATGCTTATCCTCTCCTTCCGATTCAAGAACGGCTTTTTTTACACCCAGAATAAACGCAATATCTCCACCAATCTTAGGTTGAATATATTCTGATGCCACAGGAGATCCACCGGAAAGCATGGAACGAATATCATTGGGCAAAGCAAAACGGACCAGTCCGGGCTCCCTGATGGGATTGACAATTACAACCTCTCCTCCCCTGCGCCGGCATTTTATCAATTCTTTCAGCAGCCTCGGGTGATTCGATGAGGGGTTAGCGCCAAAAATAAAGATCAGGTCGGCTTGTTTCACATCCTTCAGCTCCACAGTTGCAGTCGCTGTTCCAACGGCAGACTTCAACGCAACTCCGGTAGCCTGGTGACAATACATGCCACAATTGGTGATGTTGTTGGTGCCAAGCAGCCTGCCAAATAGCTGCAGGAGGAATGCAGCTTCGTTGGAAGCGCGTCCGGAACTGTAGAAAAACATCCTTTCCGGATCTGTTGTTCGCATCCGCGAGCTGATTACCGAATTCGCTTTATCCCAGGAAACTGGCGAATAGTGAGTATCCCCTTTGTTCTTATACAGGGGGGTGTTCAATCTTCCAAGCCGTTCAAGCGTTCTTGGCGAGAGGGCCTGCATATCGGAAATACTTGTATGCCGAAAAAAGTCAGAAGGAATTTCAGGTTGGATATCAGTCAGTTGAGCCTGTATCCCCTTTTTACAAACCTCGGGGAAGTCGCCGGATTCATTTTTCATGGCTCCATCCGTCCCACCCATTCCAAGAGCGCATGTCTTACAGGTGTTCCTGGAGAGGAGTGTTCTCATCAGTTTGATGGGGCCAACTTCTTGAGCCACGCCGAGCGAATACTTGATGGAAGAAAATCCGCCTGTAGTTTTCATCAGGAGATGTTCCGCTGTTTCTTGATCTCTTCATAAGCCGCATTGACCTTTTGAAACTTCTCAGTTGCGGCCTTCTTTATGTCATCACCCAAATGGGCAACTTTGTCGGGATGATGCCGTTTAGCCAAATCCCGGTATGCTTTTTTAATTTCAGAATCAGTCGCGCCTTTGGAAATCTCAAGGACATCATAAACCCAGTGCGGGTCCTTCACAAACATGGCATGGATCGACTGGTAGTCGGCATGAGAAACACCCATATACCCACAGGCCTGTTCAATCACTGCTACTTCATCGGGATGATAATGTCCGTCAGCTGCGGCTATACCAAAGAGGAAATGAATCAACTGAAGCTTTGACGAATCATCCATGAACTGTCCAATCTGCGCGCTGACCTCAGGTACATTGATATCCTGGATCAGGATCTCCTTGAGCATCTGGACGAGCCGGGAGCCCTCAGTTTCCCCAAACTGACGATAGAAAAATGATCTTACATAATCCAATTCAGAACGCTTTACCTTCTGGTCAGCTTTCATGACAGCGGCAGAGAGAACCAGCAGACTCATGGCAAAATCTCCGCGTGGAGTTCCCCGGTAAGCATATTGACCAGCGCTGACACCCTCAAACATCGATCCCAGGGAGAATCCGATGATAGCCCCGATTGGACCGCCAAAAGCCCAACCTAGTCCACCACCAATCCATTTACCGTATCCTCCCCGTTTTCTTCTCACCTGAGAATTACCTTCTGAAGATGATCCTCCGGTTCGGTCAGACTGCTTTCTTTTATCACTGTATGCACCCTTTTTGTACATGTTATAGATGGCGTATACAAAAATGGCCAGAATTATTACTACAATTAGGGTTGACATATCAATGAAGGTTCAAGGTTCAAGGTTCAAGGGTCAAAGTTCAAGGGTCAAGGATCAAAGTTCAAGACTTTGGATTTCAAAGTTAAACGTTTTTTCCTAGCTAATATTTTCAGA